>CABZXL010000001.1 GCA_902529715.1 uncultured Pelagibacteraceae bacterium
GTAAAATCATTGACGGTGTTGTAACAAAAATAACTGACAAATTTGTTTTTCTATTTGTAGAAGGTTTAAAGTCAGAGCCAGTATTAGATATAAATGAATTAAAAAATTTAAATATTTTAGAAAAAATTGAAGAAGGTTCAAAAATTCCTGTACTCTTAGAAAAAATAGAAGACAAAAACGGGGATGTTTTGGTTTCTGCAACAAAAGCACAAAAAATTAAAGGATGGCGAAAATTAGAAGTTTCTTTTGAAAAAAATGAGCCGATAATGGGAAAAATAACTTCAAAATGTAAAGGTGGTGTTATTGTTGAACACATTGAAACCGGATCATTAATGTTCTGCCCTGGATCACAAATATCAGATACTCCTCTTAAAGATATTTCTCATTTAATGCATGAGCCCCAAAAATTTGCACTTATTAAATTAGATAAAGTTAGAGGTAATGCTTGTGTTTCGAGAAGACAAATAATTTCATCTAGTAAAAAAGAAGATAAATCTAAAATAATTGAAAAGTATAAAGTTGGAGATGTTATCAAAGATGCAGTTGTTAAAGGTTATAGTTCATTTGGATGCTTTTTTGGAGTAAACAATGGAGAATTAGATGTACTAGTTCATTTACAAGAAATTTCTTATTCAAGAATTAACCACCCCGACGAAGTTTTTAATATTGGAGAAAAACATGATCTATTAGTAATTTCAGTAGATAAAGAAAAATTACAAGTTGGTTGTTCTATAAAACAATTGTCACCTGATCCATTTGAACATATCTCAAATTATGAATTAAATAAATTATACAAAGCAAAAGTAGTTAAAATAACTGATTATGGATGCTTTTGTGAATTGGAGCCTGGATTAAGTACATTGCTTCATTCAAGTGAGCTAAGTTGGACAAAAAAAAATGTAAGCGCAAAAAAATTATTTAAAATTGGAGATATAATTGATTGTGTAATAACAGAAATTGATAAAGAAAAAAGAAGAGTCGCAATTTCTCACAGATTAACAAAAGAAAATCCCTTTAAATCATTAGAGAAAAAACATCCTGTTGGATCTGAAATTGAAGGAATAGTATCAAGTATGAACGAATATGCATTATACCTAAACATCAAAGAATTTGATATTGATGTTTTTTTACATAGTAATGATCTTTCATATACTGGAAATTCTGAAGAAGAACTAAAAAAATATAAAAAAGGGGATGCCTTAAAAGTAAAAATATTAGAATTAAAGGTTGAAGAGCAAAAAGTAAGAGTTGGATTAAAACAGACAAAAGTTGATCCAATGGATTATTTTAAAAATAAAAAAGCAAATGATGTAATAACTGTAAAAATAATATCTTCAAACAATAAGGGATTGATTGTTAGACCCGAAGGATCTGATTTAGATTTATTAATAAAAAGATCTCAAATAGCAATAAACTTGGCTGATGCAAGACCTACAAGGTTTGTTGGAGGTGAAAGAATTGATGCTGCCATATCAGAATTGGATTTAGAAAAAAGAAAAATCGTTTTAAGTATAAAATTATTGGAAGAACAACAAAATAAGGAAGCAGTGTCAAAATTTTCGTCACCACTTTCTGGAAAAAACTTACCATTTTCCTCACTTTCTGATAAGTTAAATAAAAACAAAGATAAAAGTGAAGAATAAGATAATTTGGCAGTAGTAAAATCAAAATTATTAGAAAATTTATCAGATAATTATCCAAATTTTTTAAAAAAAGACTTAACAAAATTAGTTGATATAATACTTTTACAAATACAAGAGTCTCTTGAAAGAGAAGAAAGAGTTGAATTAAGAGATATATTCACTTTAGAAACTAGAATCCAAAAAGCTAGACTTTCTAGAAATCCAAAAACTAACGAAAAAGTTAAAGTTCCGGAAAAAAGAACAGTTCAATTTAAAATGTCAAAAAAATGGTTTAATAATATAAACAATGAATAAAAAAATATTTATTGCTTGTGATACCAACAACATTTCTACAGCACAAAAAATAATTAAGTATTCAAATACAAAAAAATTAAAAATTGGTTACAAATTTGGCTTAGAGTTTATTAACTCTAAAAATGGAAGATCTTTTATATCAAAAATTAAAAATAAAATTATTTTTGCTGACCTAAAATTACACGATATACCAAATACATGTTCATCTACAGTAAAAGCAATAAAAGATCTAAAAATTAATTATTTAACTATACATATAAGCTCTGGACTGGAAGCATTAAAAGCAGCAAAAAAAGTTTCTGGTAAAATAAAATTAATTGGGGTTACAACACTTACGTCAATAAACAGTCATTCATTAAAGCAGATAGGTTATGATAAAAAATTAAGAAAATTAGTTATTCATCAAGCCAAACTTGCAAACAAGGCAAAACTTGACGCTATTGTGTGTAGTGCTCAAGAAGTAAAATATGTAAAAAAAGTTTTTAAAAAAGAAATAATTACTCCTGGAATTAGATTCAATTCAAACAAAAATGACCAAAAAAGAATAATGACTCCTAAAGAAGCATTTAAAAATGGTAGTAATTGGCTTGTAATTGGAAGGCCAATTACGAAAGGAAATATAAAAAAAAATATTCAATTATTAATTAATCATCTTGATAAATAATGGATGCAAAAATTTGTGGTATTAAAGATTCAAAAACTTTAAATTTTATAGTAAATCATAAAAATCCTCCTAAATTTATCGGTTTCATAACTAATTATCCAAAGTCCAGAAGATATATTGAGTATAAAGATCTTAAAAGATTAATTGATATAGATAAAAAAAAAATAAATTTTGTTTCAGTGCTTGTAAACCCAAATAATGAAACTTTGGAAGAAATCAAAGATTTAAATTTTGATTATTATCAATTATACAATGTATCTCCTGAAAAAACTAAAATAATAAAAGAAAAATATAAAGTAAAAATCATAACTGCACTTACAATCGAAAATAAAAATGATATTGAAGAGTATAAAAAATTTGAATCTATTTCTGAAATTATTTTGTTTGATAGTAAAGGATATGAAAAATCTGTTAGATTTGACCATAAACTACTAAATAATGTATCAACTAAAGTAAATAAAATGCTTGCAGGCAACATTCGGTATGATGATAAACTTGATAAATATTCTAAAATAACTGATATTATTGATATTTCAGGAAGCTTAGAAACTTCTGGAGAGAAGGATATTTCAAAGATAAAAATTTTTTTAGAAAACATTAGTAAGATTAAAAATGAAAATTAGAAAAAATATTCAATTAATTGATCAACATGATAAGTTTGGTTTTTGGGGAGGAAAATTTGGAGGCAATTTCATTCCTGAAACCTTAAAAAAACCAGTAGAAGACCTTACAATATTGTTTGAAAAATTAAGAAAAAATAATAAGTTTATTAAAGAAAGAGATTATTATTTTAAGAATTGGGTAGGATCACCAACTTCTTTCATAAAATTAGATAATTTAACAAAACACTTGGGTGGTGCTCAGATTTGGGCAAAAGTTGTTTCTGAAGCCAATGGAGGTGCACATAAAATTTATAATGCTACTGTTCATTGTCTTATAGCAAAAAGAGCAGGGAAAAAATATATCGTTGGTGATACAGGAGCAGGATATGCAGGAAAAATGCTTAGTATGGCAGCAAAAAAATTTGGCTTAAAATGTAAAATATTTATGGGTGCCAAGGACATTAAAAGGCAAAAACCTAACTGTGATGCTATGAGAAAAAATGGAGCTGAGATAGTTCCAGTTTATACAGGCAGCCAAACACTTGTTGATGCTGTTAGCGAATGCATGAGATACTGGGTATCAAACTGTGATACAACTCATATGTGCGTGGGTTCAACTGTAGGTCCTAATATTTTTGTTAAAATTTGTGGATGGAGTACATCACAAATTTCTAGAGAACTTTTTATACAAATAAAAAAAGAATTTGGAAAAATCCCTAAAAAAGTAAAATTATTAAACTGTGTTGGTGGAGGATCTTCAAGCTTTGGTTTTTGGAACGAATTTATGCATTATAATAAAAAACAAGTTGAGTTTATTGGCATTGAGGCTGGCGGGCCAAAAAAAAGTAAAAGGCATGCCGCTCCTTTAACTTATGGTTCAAAAATAGGAATTCTCCACGGTGCCTCTCAATATGTAAACCAAGATTTTGAAGGTCAAATTGAAGAAACAGAGTCCATTAGCGCTGGTCTAGATTATCCAGGAGTTTCTCCTATCCACTGTTTTTTGAAGGATACAAAAAGAGCAAGATATACTGCAGCCACCGATGAGGAAGCTTTAAGTGCATATAAGTTAGTAACAAAATATGAAAATTTAAATCCAAGTCTGGAACCGAGTCATGCATTTGCAGAAGCAATAAAATTAGCTCCAAAGTTAAGCAAGGATACAATTATGATTGTAAACTCATGTGGTGATGCTCATAAAGATAGAGATATTTTAAGACAAAGATTGGGGAAATATTAATGACTAAGTCTGCGATTAGTTTAGCTTTTAAAAATTGTAAAAAAGAAAAAAGACCGGCTCTAATAACATTTACTGTTGCTGGTGATAATACCAAAAAAAATTCATTAAAAATATTAAATTCAATTGCAAAATATGCCGATATTCTAGAACTATCATTTTTACACAATTGCCCTATTGCAGACGGAGGTCAAATACAAAATAGTACATACAGATCATTAAAAAATGGGACTACATTAAAGGATACTTTTCAAATTGCTAAAAAATTTAAAAATAATAATCCTAAAAAGCCTTTGATATTAATGGGTTATTATAATTTAATTTATCAGAATGGTGAAAATAATTTTTTAAGAAACTGTAAATTATCTAAAGTTGATGGATTGATTGTTGTTGATTTACCCTGGCCTGAAAATAAAAAATTTTCAAAAAAATGCAAAAAAAAATCAATAAATTTTGTTCAACTTTTATCTCCCACAACATCTAATGAGAGAATGAAAAAAATTATAAAAGATTCACATGATATGATTTATTATATAAGTATGCTATCCACTACAGGTGGAAAATTAAAAGTTCCACCACAAAAAATTTTGGAAAATTATAATAAAATAAAAAAAATAAATAAAAATAAAAATTGTGTAATAGGATTTGGAATTACGAATAAATCAATCAAATCTTTCAGAAATTCTGACGGAGTGGTTGTCGGAAGTGAAATTTGTAAAGAAATTACTAGAAGTTTGAACAATAGACAAAATCCTGTCACAAATGTAAGTAAAATAGTAACAAAATTAAAAAATAAAATTTTATGAACTGGCTAACAAAAATAAAAACTTTAGGTGATAAAATTAAAAGAAATTTACAAAAAAAATTTCCAACAAAAGAAGAAATTGCAAATTCAGATTGGACAAGCTGTTGCAAAGGTCCAGTTCTAAAAAAAGACTTAGAAGAAAATTTATGGGTATGTAATTCGTGTGGAAAGCATCATAGAATTAGTTGTGTGCAAAGATTTGATATATTTTTTGGAAAAAATCGATATGAGATTCTTGAAACTCCAGTTCCAGCAGAAGATCCTTTGAATTGGAAAGATACAAAAACTTACAAAGAAAGATTGATACAAGCTAGAAAAAAAACAAATCAGAATTGTGCGGTAATGATCGCAAAAGGACAAATCGATGGAATTCAAATTACAGCAGGTGCAATTAATTTTGATTTTATAGGAGGGTCAGTTGGTGCTGCAGAAGGAGAGGCTATCATCTATGGTGTTCAACATGCAATAGATAATAAAACTCCTTATGTTTTTTTTCCTTGTGGAGGTGGTCAAAGAATGTATGAAAGTCCAATAGCTTTAGCAAATATGACTAGAACGACTCTTGCAATAAATGAATTAAAAAAAAATAACCTACCCTATATAGTATGTTTTACAGATCCAACAGCAGGAGGAATAACAGCATCATTTGCTATGTTAGGAGATATTCACTTTGCAGAAAGTGGTTGTTTAATAGCATTTGCTGGTAAAAAAATAATTCAAGCAACAGTTAAGGAAGAATTAAGTCCAGATTTTCAGACAGCTGAATTTGTTGAGAAACATGGTTTTGTTGACAAAGTGGTAAATAGAAAAGATTTAACCAATGAAATCGGAAAATTACTAGAAATATTGCTAAAGAAAAATTCTGATGTAAATTTAGAATTATCAAATGAAACTTCAACAAATATTGAGCAACCTACAAAAGCTGCATCCTAAAGAAATAGATTTAAGTTTAGATAGAATTAAAAAACTCTGTAAAAAGCTTGGAAACCCTCAAGATAATTTACAATATATATCTGTAGTTGGAACAAATGGAAAATATTCCACAATTCAAGCAATTAGAGCAATACTAAAAGATGCAAATATAAATTGTAATATTTACACAAGTCCTCATATACAAAAAATTAACGAAAGATTTATATATAATGATGAAGAAATTTCTGATGAAAATCTTATAAAATTATTAACTGAAATAGAAGATATTAATGCAGGTGAACCTATTACTTATTTTGAAATATTAACAGCTGCTTATTTTTATAATGCTAGAAACTTCAAAGATAATATTAATTTGCTCGAAAGTGGTTTATTCCATAGGGCAGATGCATGTTCTATAATTAAATCAAATTTAGCAAGTGTTATTACTGCTATCGGTTTGGATCACTTAGACTGGCTACCAAAAAATAAACAAACAATAGATCAAATAATATTTGAAAAAACTTCATCTTTATTAGCTTCGAAAATTATTGTCTCAAAACAAAGCTCAAATGAAACTTTAAATAAAATAGCAAACTCAATTGAAAAAAATTCTTCAAAAAAAATAATTTTTGGTAATGATTTTAACTACTCTTTAAATGAAAATGGATTTTTTTATTATGAAGATAAATATGGAGGACTTAAGCTCCCACTACCAAATTTAGAGGGTGAATTTCAATTATCCAATATATCATCAGCTATATCAACTATAAGAAATATAGAAGGAATAAATATTTCAGATCAAAACATTAAAAATGGAATTAAAAAAATTAAAAGTATTGCAAGATTTTCAGAGATAAAAAATGGAAAATTAAAAGATTTAGTAAAAAATAATAAAATCTATATTGATGGATCACATAATCCTCTTGGAGCTAGTGTTTTGTGTAATCATTTAAATTCACTAGAATGTAACAAACATATAATTTTAGGAATGATGGGTAATAAAAATCATGTTGAATATATTAACTATTTTAAAAATAAAATATCTTCTTTAACAACTGTAGATATTCCAAACCAACCTAATTCTATTAATGGGGAAGATTTAATGAAAAAATTAAAAAATTTAAAAAATGTTAACTACAAAAAAACGATTAAGGAAGCTATCAATTCAATAGATTTAAAAGATAATGATATAATTATTATTACTGGATCCTTATATCTGGCTGGGGAAGCTTTAAATCTAAATTAAATATTTTCTTTTATCCAAGCTACAATATTTGATTTTGTAGTTGCTCCAACTTTGGTAGCTTTTAATTCACCGCCTGAAAAAAGAAGCATGGTAGGAATGCCACGAATTCCGTATTTTGTAGGAGTATTGGGTTCATTATCAATGTTATGTTTTGCTATTACAACGTCATTAGCCATTTCATTAGATATTTCCTCCAATGTTGGCCCAATTTGTTTGCATGGTCCACACCATTCGGCCCAAAAGTCAACTATTACTGGTTTACCAGCTTTAATGACTTCTGTTTCAAAATTCTCATCTGTTACATTAACTGTTGCCATAGAGCTTATATATAATTTTATTTCATTAATTCAACACTTAAAAAAAAAAAAATTAAATTATCCACACTAAGAATTTTCATATTTTTTTTGTATTGACATTACATATGAATTAAGTTCGTCCAAAAATTTTAATTTCTCATGATCATTTTCGTTTGAATATTTGTCTCTAAGTGTATCAATTTCGTTGTAGCATGCAGAAACAGTCCACCATTTTTCAAATTTTTCACTTAAAATTCTTTTAGAAATAGATCTTTTTATAGATTTTAACATATCAGGTGGCAATATTTCTGGTGCTTCTTGATAAATTATTTTTTTTCCAAAGCCTATGAGTCTTTCATCATCAAATTTATCTAATAGTTTTAATTTTTCTTGCCATGATGCAGCATGCCAAGCTGGAAAAAGTGCAGTATCTTTATTTGACGTAAATTTATTATAAATACTTTCTTCTGCATATATATCTTCTTGCGATTTTGATTGCTCTTTTTCTTCAGCTATTTCTCTAAGCGCTATTAGAATGTTTTGTGAAAATTTTTCATTTTCTCTAACTAATTTTGCTCTTTTTTTAATCAAACTTGGATCCATTGCATTGTAGGGTTCAACCTTCATTGCATATTCTGCATCAAGTATGATAGGAGCTTTATTTGATCTTATAGTTCTTAAAAATTTTGGAGTTTTTTTCATCTCTACTTTTAACTCGTTGATCGACATATTTAATATCGGCTCAATATCAACCCTAATGTCTACACATTGCCCCCAGTTATAAACAGGGTGAATGCAATGTTTTGGGTGCAGAGGAGCACATAGATATAATCTTGATTTTCCATAAAAATATTCGTTTAAGCTAAATATTTCTTCTTTTTTAAAAATTGTTTCAGTATCTAGTTTATTTGCAGTTCTTAAAAACATATCCCATGTACTTGGTTGTCTCTTTTTAATTATACTTAAAATTTTTACGGTCAAAGTTGCGTCTGTTAGGGCGCTATGAGCGTCGCTTGAGTCTAAACCTTGCATTCTAGAAAGAGATTCAAGTTTAAATACTGGGTTATTCTTTTCATTTATTTCTGTTTCTAGAACAGTAGGATCTACAGCGTAAGCAGCCCTTGCTATATTAATACCATCATGTCTTTTATTTGGAGAAGCATTGGTAATATAAGGATATCTAATGCCTTTAAAAAATTCCTTCCTAATCATTTCATCATCAAATCCTATATTGGACCATCCTATGAAGATTGCTGGACTCCATTTCTTGAAGGTTTTTTCAACTTCACTAAGCATTTGATAGTGGCTTAAATTTCCTTGGGTTAATTGTTTAATGCTTGTTTTATTAACAATTAAAGCCATTGCTTGAGGAATTTCACCTTCAGGCAATCTACATCTAAAATTAAATCTGTCTTTTTCTTTAAAGTTTTCATCAACTAATATTCCACCAATTTCAATTATACTTCCAAAATCAGTACTGGCGCTTGATGACTCGATATCCCAAATAGCTAAATTCATATATTAATTATCCTTTAAAAAGCTATGTTTTGAGGATGTTTAGATTATTTTTTTGAGAACTAAACCATTCGCATCTAAACAAGTAGCTCTTAGTTAGTAATATCTTATGTAAGCACTTATCAATTAAAGTCAAGTTATATTATTCATTTCATTAAATTTTTTTAATCTTCCAAGAAATAAATTTTGGTACATCAGTAATTCTGGACCTTCAATTTTAAAGTCCTGGAATAAATTATCCACAGTACACAATAATATTACTCCTGAAGTAATATTTGTTTTGTAAACAACATTGTGCGCTAAAGTATATGCTCCTTTAAACCTGTGCCCCTCTAAAAATTAGAGGGGCCAGGCGCCCTAATTGCAGAAAATAGTCTTGAATGTAATCAACTTTTTTTGGTTTATTTGCTTGTTTAAAATCTACAATTGTCTCTTTTCCTAAATATTTGCAAACCATATCTGAGGTCCCACCGTATTTTCCTGGATAACGCAGTGTAGTTTCCATTCCATATATTTCCTCTAATTTTCCTTTAATGCCTTTATCTATTATTTCTTTAGCCATATTTTTGTATTGTTCATTACTTTCAAAAAAACTCTCATTAATTCTTCCTCTTAAAAAATCTTCTATATAAGAATGCATTGATGTGCCTCTGCTGGATGCTTCAGTTTTAATTTTGTTAGCTTCTTTATGGCCTACTCGCTGTTTCCAATTTTCTAATGCTGCTTTATCTTCGTCTGATTTTGTTGCTTGTAAAATAGAGGTAACACTTGGTAATTTTTCATCATCAAATAAATACTTTCTCATGCCATTTTCGATGGATCTTGATGATTTTGGATAATTAAATTTATTATTCCATTTCATCTTGTTAATTTTATTAAGATACTTTTCTTTTATCCACTTGTCCGTAACTACTAATTGGCGTTGGTGATTCTGGATCGGGATTGTCATCACCGTCTGGATCTTTAATATTCTCAAGAGTTCTAGTAATTGATCTTGCATCTTTTCCAAAACCATCAACAACCGCCATTGCCTCTTCTAGTTTTTTTCTCAAGACTAAAATATTGTCAAAATGTCTTGAAAATCTTGTTGTGATAGTTTTTAAATCATCATAGATCTGGGTGGCATTTTTTTTTATTTTGAGACTTTGAAATCCTAAATGAAATGATTGTATTAATGCACTCATTGTGTTTGGGCCCGCTATTGTTATTTTGTATTTTTTTCTTAGTTCTTCCATCAATAATTCCTTAGTTTTAGGATCTCTATAACTTGCTAGTTCAGCATACAAACCTTCTGTAGGAACATAAATTATGGCAAAATCAGTACTCATTGGAGGATTAATGTATTTTTGATTAACTGATTTTGATTTTGTCCTAAATGCTGAAGCCAAATCATGTCTAGCTGAAGCTAGGGCATCTTTGTCTTTGTTTTGAAAAGCCTCATCAACTGCCTTATATTTTTCAATTGGCCAATGACTATCTATTGGCAAATAATTATCTTGAAGCTTAATGGCAAACTCAACCAGATCTCTGGTTTCTTCAGGTTTCATTTTAGCATTTGCAATATATTGCGAGGATGGCAATAAATCTTGTAAAAGATTTGCTAAACTAAACTCGCTTAAGCCACCGTATTGTTTAACTCCAGCTAATATCCTACTAAAATTATTTTGACTAGTTTGAATGTCTTCTACTTGTTTGTTAAATGAAGCAACCTTTTCATCTACTCTCGTTAATGCACCAGTCATATCTTTTGCAACTTCTTTGCTCATGCTGCTAAAAGATTCACTTAATGAGCTTTTTAATGCATTCATATCGTCCTTTAACTTGCCTACTTCGCTATCTTCAGTTTTAGGATCTTTTTTAAGTTTAAAATAAAAGGCTAAATTAACTAATAAAACAGCCACAACTAAAACAATTATTAATGTATCCATGATTCTCTACGTTATACTCCTATATTTATATTTCAATTTATATTTTCTTTACCGTAATAAATTATACCGGTGCCACCACAACCTGCACACATAGTCTCTGGGTAGGTTTCGGTGATGATACCCATGCCGCTACATTCACAACATTCTCCAACTATTTCATTGTTATATATTTTCCCTTCATCAATAATGCGTCTTCTCATAAAATATTCAGAAAAAATAATAATATTATTTTTTTTCATTTTTTTTTAACCAGTTATTATCTTCTGCATACTTCCAAACATTATTAATACCGCTCTTTTTTTTAAGTCTTTCAAGGTCTTCTAGAAAACTATCAGGTGTACCAGCTATAAATAATCTGAACATTTCTGCTCTTAAATCTACATATTTATAATAGTAATATTTAGCATGAGCTTCTTCTCTTTTATTAAAATTATCTCTTAGATCCTTCACAAAAAAATCTATTGTTTCTTTATCAATTTTATGATTTTCAAAATTCCAGAGTGCGCTTTGAATATTTGCATGAGTCCAATCTAGGACATATGAATATTTTTCAATATTTACTACAATTTCCTCTAAGTTTTTAAACTTATTATCAGGATCTCTAAATATACCGTAAACCATTAATGTAACTTCCTTCTAGGAACATTTGTTAAAAATTGCTGTAAGTCCCCATCTGGTGTCCATAAACAGTGTTTATATACATCTGCTGTAAATTCATAAACTCCTTGAACTTCATAATCTCGATCATCATATTGCTTCTCTATAGTCACTCTAACCAAGTTTAAATTATCTTTTTTCATTTGATTGTTTTATATAAGGAAGAGTATCTGTTAAAACTATTGAAATGATCTCTTTGCTTTCTAAGCCTTCTGGCTCATAACTAAGAACAACCGAATACCTCGCTCCAGCATCAGGAACTGTTTGTTCTTGAATCTCTATTTCACATTTGGCAGCTTTAATTACACTCATTTTAAAATACTATTTTTTTTGTTTTTTCTTTTTAGTTTTAATGCTGTATTTCATAGCATCATCAAAACCACGCATATAATTTTGTGCAAGCAACTCAGGGTTTGATAGACCACGTTTTTTGTATAAAGCTATTGTGGATCTTAGCGTTGGTTTTAAAATTTTTGTCATATTTTCTCTTATTTTATTTAAATTTATTAAAGTTGAAGCTAGCCTTAGTTAGAAAGGAGATTCAGATGACAACAAGACAGGAGGTAAGAAGAAAGAAGTGTCTTTGAGTATATCGCTATATCTCACATCTGAATTGAAGAACTTAAAACTAACTCCAACTTATACTTATATACCCCGGACGATTTTTTAAATAATATCCGGGGTATATATTGGTATGAACAATATAATTTATCCACAAATAGGAAATGCTGCTCAACACGGTATCTTCTTGGCTTTAGCTAAGGAGAAAAGTTTGAAAGATGCTATAACTGAGTCTCAGCTAATGCTAAAATATAGTACAAGAAAACTTAAAGGTAAAAATTACTATGATTGCTCGCAGCAACTTGAATCAATCATAAGAAGAGGCTATTTTGAGTTTAGCAGACTTGGCACAATCACAAGTTATCAAAAATCGAAAAAGATCAATGATATAAAACTTAAATTTGTTAATAAAAACAAATGGGCAGTAATAAAAAAAAATAGTAAACGTCATATAAGATTTGATTTCGAGTTCATGCCTGCATCAAAAAAATTAAAAAACATTCTTCTTGAACTAAAAGTTGTTTGGAAAACTCCGAAGAAAGTATCTAATAGAATTCAAAAACAATTAATCACATATTCTAAAAATTCTAGTAAAAGATGTATTGTTTGTTTCCTAGTAGTTAAGAGATTTGGAAAAAAAGCCAGTTTTATTAATACATTCCCATACTGGTTTGAAATAAACACAAGAAAAACTTCTTAAAAAACCCCTATTTTACTTGATTTTTTTGTCCGGGGTATATATATATAAGTTATAAGTAAACCGCAGTGAGGTTTGCGCAACAGGAGCCCTCTGGTTCCTAAAAGATGCGAATTGCACATGCCAAATTTCCTCGGTTTTAAAGCCAAAACCAAAAAGGAGGAAATATGGCTAGAGTAACGTGCAATGTTGCATCTGAGTTTATTAATCTTAAACCAGCAACAGTTAATGAGTACAAAACTTTGATTGGAGAGTTATATGCTGATCAAAGAAGTAAATGGCTTAACATCTTGATGAAAAAAGGTGTTAGCAAACTAGATGCTGAGGACATTTTTTCATCAGCTATCACCTATCTGTTAGAACCAAAAACTTACGACAATTATCATAAACAAAGTAAGTCTGGAAAAGCTATCTACAGATATAACCCTAAGGCAACAGGTCTTGGTAAACTACCTTGTATAATAAAGTATTTTTCAAAGGTTATAAAAACAAAAGTTTATCACTTCTTCAGAGGCTGCAAGAGAATGGCAAATGCTGTTTCTTCTTACATTGAAGCGCTTAGATCAGGAATTGATATGAGCATTTATGTAAAAGCTGATGAAGAAACTGTCAAAGCTTACAATCAAGACGTAAGAACTGGAAAATATAAAGGTGGAGATACTGGCAAAGTATGCTCTGATGGTTC
The DNA here is from genome assembly GCA_902529715.1 of uncultured Pelagibacteraceae bacterium. Lineage (GTDB taxonomy): Bacteria > Pseudomonadota > Alphaproteobacteria > Pelagibacterales > Pelagibacteraceae > Pelagibacter. The sequence goes on from CABZXL010000001.1 coordinate 13,743, forward strand.
TTTGTCTGACTGGATATCTGAAAAATCTAAACAAATTAATGAAGCGTGTTCTGCATTACCAAAGAACAGAGTAAATAATTTCGTTTTGGATATGTCTCAGCAAGAAAAACTTAATCCAGAAAACATAGTTATAGCAGCAGAGGAGAAATCCTCTGCTCCTAATTATGAATTGTTTGGAAAAAGTACAGACATGATTTGTTTAAAATTTCCAAAAATTAAAATTAACAAAAGCTACTCAGTAGCTGCATAATATAAAAGGAGAAAAAAATGCACCCAGAACTAAAAGCACAAAGAGTTGTTGCAGAACAAAATAAACACGACAGATCTTTTATTGATCCAGTTAATTTTTATGAGAGTGAACGAAACTCTGGTTATAAAAATACAGGTAATGCTTTATATGAAATAATTGATAATGCCTATGAAGCAAATGCTAGTAAAATTTTCATAACTGCAAAAAATATACCTGGAACTAATAAACCAGAAGCTATTGCAGTAATCGATAATGGTACAGGTATGCCAAAAGATTTTCTAGTTACTGCATGTAAAATTGGTGGTACACACAGACCTTCATCAAACACTCCATTAAAAAGAAAAGGTTATGGAAGATTTGGCCATGGATTGCCTAAATCATCAATCAGTCAAACAAAATCATTTTCAGTTTATACAAAAAATGAGGAAGATAATAAATGGAGAGTTTTAACGGTTGATATAGATGAGCTTATTGCAAAAAGAACCCATGAACTTCCTGAAGAAAAAGAAACAGATAAGTTACCTGATTACATCCAACAATGTTTAGATGAAAATTTTTCTGAATATAAAACTGGAACAATAGTTTCATGGAATAAATGTGATAGGATGACATGGAAAACAGATGAAGCTCTTGCTAATAATCTTGGTTGGAGAGTTTCAATGTCTTACTGGAGAAATATAAAATCTGGTTTGAAAATTAATGTTTTAGGAAATATGTTAAAACCAATAGATCCATTGTTCATTGATGAAAGTTGTGAGCATGTCGAAAGTTGTGGCTCTAACACTTTGCAGGCTATTTCTTATCCTATTTGGAAATGGCCCTTTAAAGTCAGATCTGAAGGAAAAGAAGAAACTATAGAAGCAGAAGTTAGAATGTCTAGATTTCCTCCTAAATTTGGAAGTAAGGACATGAATGAAAAACCAGAAGGTAGAAATAAATCAATAAGACAAAAAATAATGTCTGAACACAATGGTCTGCTTTTTTATAGACAAGGAAGATTTATTGATTGTATGAGACATATTCCTGCTGAAGCTAAAAAATCTAGAGGTTTTCAAACTTATGATACAAACTATAAGATTGAAATTAATTTTCCTTCTTCTTTAGATGAAGCCTTTGGTATTGCTACAAATAAACAGTACGTAAACCTACCTTTTGCTACCTTAAATTCAGATGGCTGGGTAAGACTTATGACAGAATGCTCTACTCTTTATAAAGAAGTTGAGAAAGCCTTTATAGATGCAAAAGTTAATGCTTTAGAAACTGCTAATGCTGCAATTAAAGCTATTGATGATGCTGATAAGATTTTTGATAGACCAGGTGGAGATCCTATTAGTGAACAAAAGAAACAAAGGGTAGAAGAACTTGCATCTAAAAATCTAGAAAAAGTTATCGATCTTGAAGTTGAGAGAAGAAAAAAAGCTTTAAAAACTGATGACGTTGATAGAGAAAAAGTTAAAGCTGAGATTACTCCTCAGTACTCTTCTTCAAAAAGAACTTTTGAGTACGAAGAAAAAGATGAATATTCGCCTTTCTTTAGGATTGAACCAGTTGGCGGAGTAAGAAAATATTATCTAAACAAAAACCATAACTTCTTTAAAAAGATTTGGATGAACCCTTTGTGTACTGATTTTATGAAAGAGTCTTTAAAATTAGTAATTTCAGCAATTGGTGAAACTTCTTTGGGTGCATCTGATGATGCTAGAAGATGGTATTTTGAAGAAATATCTCAATGGTCTAGGCACCTTCATGTAACAACAGATACATTTGTTGAAAAAAATGATCTTAAAGATGAAGAAGAAAACATTATCGAGAATGAAGACTTTGACGATAAGTTGCCTAATTAAATAGTTGATTTATTTAAATGTCTGAGATTGCACCAGATATCAAGTTAGAAGATTTAAACTTTATTAAGGATAAAGTTATTGAGAGCAAGGAAGACTCCTCTTTTGATTTGGTATCTGAGCTTAGGTTAAAAAGCCAACAACCAAGTACAACTACAGACTCTATAAAATTTAAAACTTTTTGTAGTCTATTAGCTGATCTTGCTGAGTTAAATTGGACGATAGAAATTACAAGAAAAGGATTTGAAATTTCTCCACCAAAATACATTAAATCGGCAGAGGCCAAAATCAAAGCTAAAGAGTCTAATCAAAAGGCAGCTCAAACAGATATTAGTAATCTACAAGATGCAAATTTTATAAACAGACTTAGAAACCCTTTTGGATCTAAGGCTAAATCGGTAGATGTTTTGGTAGATGATGGAAATGAATTAAAAAATTTATTTGAAAAGATTAATAAAATCAAAAATGAAGAAAAAAAAATCGAAGAATTAAAAAAAATTATCAAACCTGAAATACAACATTGTTTTCTTGATGAAACTTGTTCTTTTACAGGAATAAGATTAATGGATATCTGGAGATATTTTAGGCTTACTTGGTCTATGCCCTACCAGACCTCCAATGCAAGAACTATGCCTTTTTTAGTAAGAAATGGAGCAAGGCCCAATAAACCAGTTATAGGAATTTTCCAATTAGTTAATCCTTTTTTTAATAATACTGGGAGAAATAATTTTTTAAAATGGGACAATTATTTATCAGCTGTTAAAGAAATAAAAGACAAAAATTTAACTGTTGATGAGCTTGGAAATGCTTTTTTAAAATCAGTTGAAAAGGCTTTAAGTGAAACTAGATATGACGACTTTGACTTAAAAGAAACTGATATAAAAAAGCCTAATGATCAAATTATATCTCATTTCAGTAAATTAACTGAAAAATATAGAACCCAAGAACATGAAGAAGAAAAAATAAATTATGTAAAAAAAATAAAAATTAAAACTAGAAAGGAAGTTGAAACATCTAAATCAAGATCAGAAGAAAAAATGTATCTTAAAAAGAGATCAAAAAGATTATCCAAACTACTTTTTGCAAGAAAAATATTTAATGAGTGTGGGCTTAAGAAAAATCCAAAAAGAGCAATAACAATTATGCTCCAAACTACAGATGGCAAAAGAGCTATGAATATTGCTTTGGAATATATGAGACAAGGCATCTATAGTACACAAGCTGCAGATTTAAATGTATGTGGAGCTATAGCACCTTACAATGAAATCATTGGAGGAAAATTAATAACCCTACTTTCCACATCTAAAAATGTAATAGATAAATATAATGAAAATTACAAAAAAGAAAAAAGCATAATTTCTTCTGCTGTTGCTGGTAGAGATTTAGTTAAACCTTCTAAGTTATTATTTTTAACAGTTTCAAGTTTATATGATATTTCTAGTAGTCAGTATAATAGACTTAAACTTTACAAAAAAGATTTTCCAAAACTAAAATCTGATTTAGTCTGGCATGAAGCAGGTTTTACTGAAGGGTTAGGTAGTTACCATATTAGTCAAAACACAAGTGACTTAATAAATGAATTAACAGCAAAGGTAAAAAAATTTAAAAAACAAAGTATTTCAGGTAAAGGACCAAGTCATAAAATAAGAAAGATTATAATAGGTCTGCGTATCCTAAATTTAAATCCAGAAAATATAATGTTCCATAGCCAAAGAAGACGAAATTATGTTTTCTTTCACAAGAAGCAAAAAGAAATGACAAAATATCTTTATGGAATAAAAAAAGTTGAAAATTTTAACCACTGTAGTTCAGAAAATGCAATTACAGAAGCTTGGATGAAAAGATGGTTGGTAAATAGAATTAATAGAAAAGAAACTTTAAATAAACTAAAAACACTAAATAGTAAAACTATATCCTGTATATTTGATAAGATAATTGCTGAGTTTCCAGATAAAAATCTTAGTCTGTTTGCAAATTACAATTCTTAATTAGAAAGTAATTTAATTATTTTTTTTACACTTTTAGATTTAGAACTTGCTTTGTTAACTAGCATGCATGCTTCGGATTTTAATATCTCACCATCTTTTAATATCCTTAGTTTATTAGCTTTTAATGTAGTTCCTGAGCTAGTTATGTCAGATATTACTTCAGCAGTACCAGTATAAGGTGCCACCTCTGTACTTCCCAAACTTTGCACTAATTGAAATTGGGTTACACCTTTAGAATAAAGAAATTGTCTTGTTAGATTTGGGTATTTTGTTGCAATTCGTAATAATCTTTTTTTCTTTTTTTTAAATTCATCAGCAACTTCATCAAGATCTAGCAATGTTTGAACATCAATCCAAAGATCAGGTATTGCTAAGACTAGGTTGGCTTTTCCATAGTTTAGTTTTTTATTAATTAGAATATTCTTTTGAATATTTATTTCACTTTCCTTTAAAAGATCCAAACCACTAAAACATATATCTATATTATTTAAAGATAATTGATCTATGCATTCTCTTGCATGTAAGTAAATAATTTTAATTTCAGGATAATTTTTAGGTGGGTTAATAATTTTTCCAATAAGATTTCTTTCATCTTTGGAAAAAAATAATCTTCTTTTATTGAAAACTAATATCGTATCTTGTTTCAATCTTCCCTTTGAAGGAATTCCTATATTGACAGTATTATTATTCATATAAATCCATATTTACAGCTGCTCCTACAGCTGAAACTTTTTTGAACCCTAAATTACTTGTTAACTCGTCATATCTTCCACCAGATATAAAGTTTTTAAATTTAGATTTAATTTTTACATCAATAGAAAAAATCATTGAGCTGTAAAACTCAACTTCACGACCATTAGCTGCTGAAAATTCTACTTTTAAGTTTTTATTATTATTTTTATTTAATGGAAAAAAACCCTCACCAACAATTATATTAATTTTATTTTTTTTAAAAAATTTATTTAAAACTTTTGGAGCTTCTTTCAATGGACACCTTATTTTTAGAAATTGCTTAATGATATTTGTATTCTTTTTTCCTGTTGATGAACTTCTTGGATCTTCAATCTTCATATTAAATCTATCCAAAACTTCTTTGAAAGTTCTTCCAGCAACTATTTTATTCTGATTTTCTTTTCTCATTTTTTGATACCTAGATTTATCTGTGTCAACAAATACTGGGTCAATATCTGAATTAGTTTCTAATCTTTTTAATAATTCATTAAAATAACTTTCATTCCAATAATATCTTTTCAATCTATTTTTCCATCTTTTCGGAATATCTAATTTATTAATTAACAAATTAAATAATTCAACATTACCTATTTTTAAAACTGACTTTTTAAAACCACTATCTTTCAAAATTTTTAACGATGTCTCTATAATTTCTTTATCATCCTCTTGTTGATTTTTAGATCCTAAAATTTCATATCCAATTTGGTTTTTAATAATGCTATCTTTTTTTTGATATGTTTTTCTAAATGCTTCACCGTTATAATAAATTTTTTCTTTTCTATATTTTTTATTTTGAATAAATCTTAAGGCCGAAGAAATCGTAAGGTCTGGCCTTAAACAAAGTTCTTTTCCATTTGAATCATAAAATGAAAATAAGAATCTCTTTAAATTTTCTCCAGATCTTTGAAGAATATATTTAGTCTCGATAACTGGATCTAAAGTTATATTGTTAAAACCCTTAGACTTAATAGATTTAAGGATTTTATTAGATAATTTTTTTGATTTCATCGACTAAGTTTTTAATTTTTACTGATAATTCATCACCAGTTTTAAGATTTCTTAATTTCACCTCAGAGTTCTTTATTTCATCATCACCATAAAAAATTACACATGGAGACTCTATTTTATTTGCATACTCCATTTGTTTTTTTAATTTACCTTCACCAGGATAAATTTCTGAGTTGATATTCGAAGCTCTAATTTTTTTTAGAATATCAATATATTCCCTCATATTTTTTTTATCAAAAACACATATTACTACTGGTTTAATAGTTTTAATTTTGAAATCCTTTTTTTGCATTAAAGCATAGACAAATCTATCAATACCAATTGATATTCCTGTAGCTGGGCAATCAAAGTTTCCAAAATTACTTACAAGATTATCGTAACGGCCACCTCCACCTATTGATCCAAATTGAATAGCTTTTCCTTTAGAATTTTTAACATCAAAATTAAGGTCAATTTCAAATATAGGCCCAGTATAATATTCAAGCCCTCTTACAAGAGAAGGATCAAACTCAAAATTAGTAAAATTATATGCTTCAAAAATTTTTATTACTTCTAATACGTCTTCACTTTCAGGTTTAATCTCTTTTATTTTTTTTTCCAAATAGTTTATCTGGCTATCATCTAAATTGGCACCTTTAGTAAAATCACCAGACTTATCTGTTCTACCTTTTCCTAGAAGTTTTTTTACCTCTTCCCATCCAAGTCTTTTCACTTTGTCTAAAGAACGTATTGTCATTGAAATTTGTTCCTCAGAATTTATTTTTAATTTTTCGAATATTTCACTGGTATAATTTCGTGAAGAAATCTTAACTGTATAATCCTTTTTTTCTAAACCACATTTTTCTAATATTTCTGATATCAACACACAAAGTTCAGCATCAGCTTGTAGATTTTTTGTACCTACATAATCAGCATCAAACTGAAGGAATTCTCTATATCTGCCAGGTCCTGGCTTTTCATTCCTCCAAACTATACCTAATTGATAACGCTTAAAAGGTTTAGGTATTTCATTAAAATTTTTTGCAACATATCTTGCTAATGGAGCAGTAAGATCATATCTTAGAGACATCCATTTACTTTCATCTTCAAATGAAAAAACTCCCTCACCAGGTCTTTCTTTATCAGGCAAAAATTTACCGATACTTTCCGTATACTCAAAACTAGGTGTTTCGAGATACTGAAATCCATACTTGATCATTACCTCTTTAATATTAGAAATTACGAAATCTCTAATTAAAAGTTCTTTTTCTTGTCTATCTTGAAAACCTGAAGGTAATTCCTTAGAAGGTTTTATTTTTTTTTCTTTTACCATTTTTTGGTACACGAGGGCAGATTCGAACTGCCGACCTTCGGTTCCACAAACCGCTGCTCTAACCAGCTGAGCTACTCGTGCTCCTGTTATTCTTTTATACTAAATGTGGATAAAATTAAATTTATAATATGATTAAATTGCTAGCGTGCAGCCAGCATGAAAATGATGTCTGTGTGTTAAACTAAGTGTTTTAATTTTTTTAATCATTGCAGGTTTAATAACATCTAAGAATATAAATGCAAGGAAGAATTGCATAGGAATAGCTTAGATTAAAACTAAGAATACTCCTATACAATTTATTTGAATTAGAATTAAGAGGTTTTTTGCAGCTTAACTGCTGAAGGACCTTTATCTCCGTCTTCAACTTCAAATGTAAGTTCGTCACCCTCGTTTAAAAATCTTAAACCAGCTTCTCTTACAGCTGAAGCATGTACGAATACATCTTTTTCTTTATCTTCACGTTCAATGAAACCATAACCTTTTTTGCCATTGAACCATTTTACTTTACCTTTTAGACTCATATTACTCTTTCTTTTGTTGTTATTAACTTAAGCTAAAATTTAGCTTGGACACTAGTTATTAGATTTTAAAATTTAATGCAAGAATATTATTTAATGTAATTTTTATAATTTTAAGGTGGGTCCCCCTGGAATCGAACCAGGACCTAACGCTTTTCAGGCGTTTGTGCCGACCACATACACCAGAGACCCATTTATTAAAATCTAAAAATAATTCGCCCTTTTGTTAGATCATAAGGAGTAACTTCTACTGTAACATTGTCTCCTTGCAATACACGAATTCTATTTTTTCTTAATTTTCCAGCTGTGTGTGCGGTAATTATATGGTTATTTTCTAATTGAACACGGAACATAGCATTAGGAAGTAAGTCAATAACTTTTCCTTTGAATTCAAGTGTATCTTGCTTTGCCAAATCTAACTTCTCCTTATTCTAGATTTTATACTTTGAGCATGACCAAATAAACCTTCATACTCGGCAAGAGTTATAGCTTTCTTGCCAATAACTTCAATGCCTTTTTTTGATAATTTTATATAGCTTGTTTTTTTATAAAATTCATCAACATTTAGTCCTGAAGAAAATTTCGCCGAACCAAGTGTAGGCAAAACATGGTTTGTTCCCACATTGTAATCTGTGACTGCCATTGCAGAATATTTTCCAATACAAATACTTCCTACATTATTTATTTTCTTAACTAATTTTTTATAATTTTTTATATTTAACTCTAGATGCTCTGGTGCAATTTCATTAATTGAATTTATCGTCTGTTTATCATTATAAGTTCTAATTATTAATCCATTTTTTAAAAGGCTTTTTCTTACTATCATTTTTCTGGGTATTTTGTTTATCTCTTTATTTAAAAATTTTTTCAATGATTGAATTATATTTAGATTATTTGTAATCAATATACATTGCGAATTAGCATCGTGTTCAGCTTGACCTATCATAGAAGTAATGACTTCTTTAAAATTAGTTTTTTTATCTGCTACTATAGTTATTTCACTTGGTCCTGCTATCATTCCTTCAATTCCAACATCTCCAAAAACTTCTCTTTTAGCTCTTGCAACATAATCATTTCCTGGACCAACAATTTTATTCACTTTTTGAATATATGCTAAACTTCCAATTGCTTGTGCTCCTCCCATTGAATATATTTCATGAATATTTAATTTTTTTGCAGCATATAGCATTGCAGAATTAAGTTTTCCATTAAGCTTTGGATTGGCCAATACAATTCTTTTTACATTTGCTAGTTTTGCGGGAATTGCATTCATTAATAGTGTACTAGGTAAATTAGCGGGTACATATATTCCAACGGATTCGATTGGCGAAAATTTATATTCAATTAAGTTTTTTAAATTGTCTTTAAATTTTAAATTTTTTACTTTTTGTTTTTTGTGAAATTTTAATATTCGGTTGTATGCAAAATCTATTGCTTTTTTAACTTTGGGGTCTAATTTTTTAATTGAATTTATAATTTCTTTTTTTGATATTTTTATTTCTTTATTTTTACTAAATTTTTTTTCATATTTTAATAATGCTTTTTGTTTATTTTTTTTAACATCTTTAATAATTTTACTCACTATGTCAGTATTAACTTTATTTCTCGATCTTCTTTTTTCAAGAAATAGATTTAATCTTGTTAAATATTTTGAATTTTTACAATCTAATATTTTAATCATTTAATTTGTTTTGATCTTCAAGAGTTACTTCCAAAACTTCTGTCGATAAAGTTATAAATGCATTATTTTGAAATAAAAGTGTTATCTCATAGTTTTTTCCAACTTTAAAAAGATCAATTGCCAATAACACTAAAATGCTATTTTTATTGCTTTGATTGATATTTTTTGACCTAACATTGTCGACAAATTCAAATTTACAGATGCTTTTAATTTTTTCTTTTTTATCTTTTTCCTTATTTAATCTTTCAATTAAAAGTAAAAAAATTTTATTTTTTTTAAGAAATTTAATATCTTCTATTTTTGTTTTCGCTTCAGAACAGCAGGCAGAGATTACTTGAAGTCCACTTGAATCCTTTGCTATAATTTTTGCAAGATATTTTTTTTCACTCATTTAGAAAACTCTTCTAATCTTTGCTCCTACTTTTCTTAATTTTTTTTCTATTTGCTCATACCCTCTATCTAAATGATATATTCTGTTTATTGTTGTTTTGCCTTTGGCGGTTAATGCGGCGAGAATTAATGAAACTGATGCTCTTAAATCTGTTGCCATTAACTCAGCAGCTTTAAAATTTGTATTGCCTTCTATGAAAGCTTTGTTTCCTTTTGTTCTTATTTTGGCTCCCATTCGATTTAATTCTGCCACGTGCATAAATCTATTTTCAAATATCTCTTCACTAATTACAGAATGTTTTTTACCTTTACAAAGTAATACCATTAATTGAGCCTGAAGATCAGTTGGAAACCCAGGATAAGGCGAAGTTTTTAAGTTAATACTTTTTATATCTTTGGTTCCTATAATTTTAATTTGATTTTTCTGAAATTTTATTTTTGCTCCTATTTTTTTTAATATATCTATTTCTGTCCTTATAATATTTGGATTTATACCTGATACTTTTAAATTGCCCTCTGTAACTGCTGCGGCAATCAAATAGGTACCTGCTTCAATTCTATCTGGCATAATTGTAAATTCTGCTTCCTTAAAATTACTTACTCCTCGAATTTTTAAAGTTCTTTTTCCAATCCATTTTATTCTTCCTCCGATACAATTGATAAAATTAATTAGATCTTTAATTTCAGGTTCAATAGCACAATTTGATAGAATAGTAGTTCCTTTAGCCATTGATGAGGCAATAATTAAATTTTCTGTTGCACCTACAGATATTTTTGAAAATTTAATTTTAGTCCCTTTAAGTTTTTTTTTTGAATTAGCATAAACATATCCATCAACTATTTTATAGTTCACTCCTAGTTTTGCTAAAGCCTTTAAGTGAATATCTATTGGTCTAACTCCAATACTACAGCCACCAGGAGTAGAAACTTTTGCATTTCCATATCTTGCTAACATTGGACCTAAAACTAAAATACCTGCTCTCATAGTTTTAACTAAATTGTATGATGCAAAAGTTTTTATTCTGTTTTTATTTTGTATTTCAATTAAATTTTTTTTTTTTGAATATTTAATAATTGACCCAATAGATTCTAATAATTTTATCATTGTTTCAATGTCTTTTACATTTGGAAGATTTTTTAGAGTAATTTTTTTGTCTGACAAAATAGTTGCTGCTAAGATTGGTAGTGCAGCATTCTTTGAACCAGAAATGCTGACATTTCCCTTAAGCCTTTTTTCTCCAAAGACCTCTAACTTATCCATTGCTAAACTTTAGGTAGTGTTACACCAGTTTGACCCATATATTTTCCTTTTCTATCGGCATAAGTCACTTCTGGAACTTCATTTCCTTTTAAAAATATAAATTGAGCAACTCCTTCGTTTGCATATATTTTCGCTGGAAGTGGAGTTGTGTTAGAAAATTCAAGAGTAACATGACCTTCCCATCCTGGTTCTAAAGGTGTTACATTTACAATTATTCCACATCTGGCATATGTAGATTTTCCCAAACAAATAACTAAAACATCTTTTGGAATTTTAAAATATTCTATGGTACTGGCAAGAGCAAATGAGTTTGGTGGAATAATACATTCTGAAGAATTTTTTGTTATAAAATTAGTTGGTTTAAAATTTTTAGGATCAACAATTTCAGAATTAACATTAGTAAAAATTTTAAATTCACTAGATACTCTTGCATCGTATCCATATGAAGAAACTCCATAAGATATTTTATTACCTCTTATCTGCTCTTCTTCAAAAGGAGATATCATTCCATGTTCCTTGGCCATTTTTTTAATCCACTTATCAGATTGGATAGACATTTATTTACTTTTATTTTTTTGTTTTTTTTGAAAAAGTTTTCTTTTTTTTAAATTTTTCTTTAGTGCAATTTCTAATTTACTAATCTTATCTTTTTTATTCATTTATTTTTTATCTGGATTAGTAAGGTGGTCCAGTGTAATAACTTGATCTAAAGGAATTGTTTTATCTACTTCTTTGTCTTTTTCAGTGCCGGCTTTGGCTTGTCTCTTGGCTCTTTTTTCTGCTAATTTTTTCTCCCTCTTCGCTTGCTTCTCCATAGCTTTTGCTCCTCGAGTACTCTTATAATCGTAATGAATTCCCATAACATTTCCTAACTATGATATAGCCTGTTTTTTAACAAAAAAAAATGGCAATAATTTGAAAATTTTTATTTTATACACTAAGCTTTGATTAAGCCCCTATAGTTAAATGGCATAACGTGACCATGGTAAGGTTAAATTTCAAGTTCGATTCTTGGTGGGGGCACCACAAAATTATTTTTTATAAAAAATTTTCCTCAGTATATAAGCCAATATAATAAAAATAATAAAAGCTATTATTGGAATATATATTTCTTTTGAAGTTAAAAGTGTAAAAAAACTTGGCATATCCTGATTTGTTTTTATTATTTTTTCGATTCCTGATCCAAGACTTGCACCAATAAAAAGTTGAGGGGTCATCCCAATTATTGATCCAAAAAAGAAATTTTTAATCTTTACATTAAACAAAGTTGGCAAAATATTAGATAAGAAAAATGGAATACCTCCTACAAATCTATAAATTAAAAAAAATAAGAATTCATTTTTTTTAAATTTCTCATTTAGAACATAAAATTTTTTTGAAAATTTTTCTCTTATTAAATCTTTAAAAAAATAATTTGCCAAAATGTATAATAATGTTGCCCCAAGTGATAAACCAAAAACAACTAATAGTGTTCCTATCCATTTTCCAAAAATGAATCCACCTACTAAAAAAATTGGAGTACCAAATCCCAAAAGCAGGACCCATATAATTGTAAAAACTAAAAAAATAACTGAGGCAAAAAATAAATTGCTTTCTTTCGCTGATATTAAATATTGACTATTTCTTTTAATAAAATCATAACTTGATAGCTCATCTAATGTAAATTGATTAAAAATTATCCCTAAAAATAATATAATTATTAATAAATATATAAGTCCTAAAAATATTTTAATTTTTTTATCTTTTTCCATATATTTATGTTCTAAAATTAACTGTACTTTATTACACTTATTTCTTATAACTACCGAAATTTTAATACATATTTTTTAGTTATTATGAAAAGAACATATCAACCAAGTAGATTAGTAAGAAAAAGAAGGCATGGCTTCAGATCTAAAATGAGGACTAAGGGGGGTAAAAAGCTGTTATCTAGAAGAAGAGCAAAAGGAAGAAAAAAACTTACCGTTTAATGAGTATCAGATTATTGAGTCTTTCAAAGAATCAAGATTTTAAGTCATTGCTAGCAGGTAAAAAAGTATCTAATAAATATCTTACTATTTTCTTCAAAAATCTTTCTAATAAAAGTAATAAGTATTTAAATATAAGTTTTGTTACACAAAAAAAAATAGGTAATGCAGTTAAAAGAAATAAAGTAAAAAGAAGACTAAGAAATATAATGAGTCAAATTATAAAAATATCAAAAATAAATTTTAATTATTCTTATTTATTTATTACAAAAAAATCAATTATAAATGCAAAATTTATTGATATTAAAGAAACTATAATAAAAGATTATAAAAAAATTAAATAATGAATATTTTTTCAAAGATTATTATTAAAATTATAAAATTTTACCAATATGTTTTGTCACCATACCTTGGAAATAACTGCAGATATCTTCCTACATGTTCTGAGTACTTTATAGAAAGTATTGAAGAATTTGGACTTTTAAAGGGTAGTTTTTTAGGCTTAAAAAGAATCTTATCGTGCCATCCAATTAAAGTATTAGGTGGTGGTGAGGGATTTGACCCAATAAAGAAGAAAAGAAATTAAATGGATTCAAAAAACGTCATAGCAGCAATATCTCTTAGTGCGGCTGTAATTATTCTTTATAGTCTTTTCTTTGCGCCAAGCCCGCAAGATTTGAAACAAGTTAAAGAAGAAAAAAAACAAGTTTTAGAAACTACTGAAGCTCCAAGTTTAGAAGTTGAGGAAAAAGTATTAGAAATTTCTAGATCTGAAGCTAAATCTAAAAGTCAAAGAGTAGAATTTGAAAATATTAGCATGAAAGGATCAATTTCTTTAACAGGAAGTACAATTGATGACCTAACATTCAAAAAGTACACTGAAACCCTAAATGGAAATGATCAGATAGTTTTATTGAGTCCTCGAAATGTAAATAATGGATATTACATTGAAACTGGTTGGGCAACTAATAATGAGAATATAGATGTGCCAAATAGCAAAACCATATGGGAAGTGGCAGGAAATAATAAATTAACACCAAACAATCCTATAAATCTTAAATGGGAAAACGATCAGGGAATAATATTTAATAAAAAAATAAGTATAGATGATGAATATTTATTTACAGTTGATCAGACCATTAAAAATACAACTGAAAAAAAATACAATTTTTATCCCTATGGTCAAATTATAAGAAATACTGCACCTGAAGTAACAAACTTTTATATTCTTCACGAAGGTCTTATTGGAGTGTTTGATGACCAATTAGTAGAGCAAGATTATGATGATATAGAAGAAAAAAAATATTCAGTTAATGCAGGTAAAGGATGGCTAGGTATTACTGACAAATATTGGATTGCTAGCTTAATTCCAGAAAAAAATAAAGAATTTAAAGCAGATTTTGAATTTAAGAATAAATTTAAGGCTAATTTTATTGAAAGAAACCCTACTACTGTTGGCGCAAATGAAACTAAATCAAATAATATTAAAATTATTGTAGCAGCTAAAGAGGTCAGTGTTATTGATGGATATGCAGAAAAATTAAAAATAGAAAAATTTGATTTAGCTATAGATTGGGGTTGGTTTTACTTCATCGTTAAGAACCTATTTTTTGCAATTGATTACTTTTATAAGCTCACTGGTAATTTTGGAATAGCAATAATTATGATTACCGCTTGTATACGACTGGCATTTTTTCCACTTTCAAACTATTCATTTAGATCAATGGCAAAAATGAAAGTCCTTCAACCGTCAATGACAAGATTAAAGGAACTTCACAAAGAAGATAAAGTAAAATTACAACAAGAAATGATGTCATTATATAAAAAAGAAAAAATAAATCCTCTTTCTGGTTGTTTGCCAATCTTAATACAGATCCCTTTCTTCTTTGCCATTTATAAGATGTTATTCGTAACTATAGAAATGAGACATCAACCTTTCTTTGGATGGATTCAAGATTTATCGGAAAGAGACCCTACCTCAATTTTTAATTTGTTTGGTTTAATTCCTTGGGATCCTCCATCATTTTTATTAATCGGCCTGTGGCCCTGCCTAATGGGGTTGTCAATGTTTTTGCAACAAAAACTTAACCCTACTCCCCCTGATCCAATACAGGCAAAAATATTTATGTTCTTTCCACTTTTCTTAACTGTAATACTGGCGCCGTTCCCATCAGGTCTCGTAATTTATTGGACAGTTAACAACGTTTTAACAATGGCACAACAGTATGTTATTATGAAAAGAACATCTGTTAAAACAGTACAATAAATGGATTTAGAAAAAATTTTACCCACTAATGGTCCATCCGTAGAAGAAGTTAAAAAATATATTGAAAAGTACTTAGAAGAAATAATTGTGATTAAATGTGGTGGATCAGTACTACTTGATGATAATTTATTTAGACAATTCATTGAAGATATTTCAGTAATATATAAGTTGGGATTATCAGTAATAGTTGTACATGGTGGTGGAAAAAATATAAAAAAAAAACTTGATGAATTAAATATAGAATCAAAGTTTATTGATGGTTTGAGAGTTACGGACGAAATAACTATTAAAGTTGTCGAAGAAGCACTTTTAGAATTAAATTCGGAAATTATAAATAATTTAAAAAATTTTCAAATAAATGTACAAGCATTAACACCAAAAAATGAAAATATAATCAAAACTATTCCTGAAAAAAAAGAACTTGGATTTGTTGGTACACCAAAAGAAATAGCCAAAGAAGTACTTTTAAATATAGTTAGAGAAAAAAAAGTCCCAATTATCGCTCCAATGGGAATTGGTGATGATGGAAAAATTTATAATATAAATGCCGATGTTGCTTCTGGCTCAATTGCTAAAGAGCTTAATTCAAGAAGATTATTGTTGATGACTGATGTAGAGGGTGTTCTTAATAAAGATAAAAAACTAATCACAGAGATTAATTCTTCTATTGCAGAAAAAATGCTCAAAGATGGTGATATTTCTGGTGGCATGATCCCAAAGATAAATACTTGCCTTGATGCAGTAAATAATGGAGTAACAGGAGTTGTAATTGTTGATGGAAGAAAACCACATTCAATATTATTTGAGTTATTTTCTGATAAAGGTGCTGGAACTTTGATTAGAAAATGAAAGATTTAAAAAAAGTAAAATATTTAATTTTGGATATGGATGGAACCATATATATGCCGAGGCACTTAAAAACGTTATTTGGACAAGTGAGTGCCAAAATGACAGAATTTATAGCACTTAAACTTGGTATTGATAAAATTAAAGCAAAAAAAATTCAAGCAGACTATTTTTATAAGTACGATACTTCTCTTCGAGGATTAATGGAAAATTACCCTAAAATAATCGATCCGCTAGAGTTCTTATCTTTTGTCCATAATATAAACTATGACTGTCTTGAAAAGGATGTTGAACTTAGAGAAGAACTATTAAAGTTAGATGTAAAAGCATATATCTGCACAAATGGAAGTAAAGAACATGCCTTTAATTGTATGAAAAGGATAGGGATTGATGATTTATTTGAAGGAAAAATCATGGATATTGTTGATTTTAACTTTAAACCAAAGCCAAACCCGGAATCTCTAAGATTATTGTGTGATAAGTTTCAAATTCCTACAAATGAGGAAACTGTTTATGTGGAAGATATTTGTAAAAATCTTAGTTCTGATACAGCTAAAAATATGATCAAAGTTTGGTTTAGCAACGATGAGCCAATAAATAATATTGATAAATATAAAGATGTAGTAGATTATAGAATTGATAATCTTGCTTTATTTTTAAAAAAAATAAGGTTATTAAAAGAGAAATAATATTATGAGCGATATAGAAAAAATTATAAATGACGCCTGGGAAATTAAAGATAAAATAAAGCCCGATACTGATAAAAATTTAAATGAAGCAATTAAGGAAATGATTAATAACCTAAATGAAGGCAAAATAACTGTAGCAGAACCTCAGGGCAATGATTGGAAAATAAATGATTGGATACAAAAAGGAATACTTCTTTCTTTTAGAATAAATAAAAGAAAAATTATTGGAGGACCATACAATGCTTGGAATGACTTTGAGCATTTACCTGGTAAAACGGCTGGATGGACCGAAAAAGAATTTACCAGAGGAGGTTTCAGAATGGTACCAAATTGTGTAGTACGAAATGGGTCTTTCATAGGCAAAGGCGCTGTGATCATGCCTAACTCATTTATAAATATTGGTGGATACTGTGGTGAAAATTCTATGGTAGACACAAGTGCCAGAATCGGTTCGGCTAGTAGACTAAGTGCTAATTGTCATTTATCTGCTGGAGCGGGACTAGGCGGGATTCTTGAGCCGGTAGGTTCTAAACCTACTATTATTGAGGATGGTTGCTTTATAGGAGCTCTTTCTGAGATTGTTGAAGGAGTAATAGTTAGAAAAGGAAGTGTAGTTTCAATGGGATGTTATATTGGGAAAAGCACTAAAATAGTAAACAGAGATACTGGTGAAATTACCTCGGGTGAGGTTCCTGCAGGGAGTGTTGTTGTTCCAGGCAGTTTACCATCTAAAAAACCTGGTGGGCCAAATTTATACTGTGTAGTTATTATAAAAACTGTCGACGAAAAGACTAGATCAAAAACTAGCCTTAATGATCTATTAAGAGATTAACAATGAAAACTTATAATGAAGTAAAGTTAGCTCAAGAGCTAATAAGATTTCCATCAGTTAAAACTGAAGATAAGGGTATAATGAAATTCTTATCAAGAAGACTTTCTGCCATTGGTTTTAAATGCACAATTATTAAATCAAAAGGAACTGGGCCAAAACCAGCATTAAATCTATATGCAAGGTTTGGAAAATCTAAACCTCATATAAATTTTTTAGGACATACAGATGTGGTTGCTAATCTTAACAATTGGAAAATTTCTCCTTTTAAAGCAGTTGTTAAAAATGGATACTTAAATGGTAGAGGATCTCAAGACATGAAAGGCGGTATAGCTTGTTGGATAAGTGCAGTTAGTAATTTTATTAAAAATAATAAGTTTAATGGATCTATTTCAATTATAATTACCGCAGATGAAGAAACAACAGGCCTAGGAGCACCTGCTATTATGAAATACCTAAGAAAAAAAGGTGAAAAAATAGATTTTTCTGTAGTGGGAGAGCCATCTTCAAATAAATCAGTTGGCGATGAAATAAGAATTGGAAGACGTGGTTCTATGAATGGAATTGTAACTATATATGGGAAAAGTGGCCACTCAGCTTTTGCTGGAACTTATATAAACCCCTGTACAGCTTTAGCTAAAATAATAGCTAAATTAAAAAGTTCATCATTAGATAATGGTACAAAATTTATGCCTCCATCTAACTTAGAATTTACAAAAATGAATGTAGATAATTTATCTGAAAATGTAATACCTCAATCGGCCAGTGCAAAATTCAATATTAGATTTAACTCTAAACATAAATCGGCTTCTCTAAAGAAAAAACTAAATAAAATAATAAATGCGGTTGCAAAAAAAGAAAAATGCAAAACTAGAATAGAATATAGAGTTAGTGGTGAAGCTTTTTACACTCAACCTAATAAAGAAATATATATGGTAAAAAAAATTGTAAAAAAAATCACAGGAAATTCTGCAAAATTAAATTGTAGAGGTGGTACAAGTGATAGTAGATTTTTAGGTTCAATTCCAAGGCTAGAATTAGGATTAAGAAATACTACCATTCATATGGTTGATGAGAGGTCGCCAATTTCAGATTTGAAAAAATTGACTAAAATATATTATAATATTTTAGAAAATTATTTTTAAATGAAAACTGGTTTAATCACTTCTGATACCTACAAAGATCATGACACAGGTCCTGGACATCCTGAACAAATAGCAAGAGTATCAGTGATTATTGAAAACTTTAAAAAATTAAATAATAAAGATATTTTGTGGAAAAAACCAACAATTATTACAGATGAAATTCTAAAAGATACTCATGATAAAGACTATATAGAATTAGTAAAAAATTCTTTTCCAACAAAAGGTTTTTCATCATTAGATGGTGATACTATTATTTCGCCTGGAAGTAAGAAAGCAACATTCGATGCAGCAGGCTCAATTATTACAGCAATAGAAGGTGTTGAAAATAAAGAATTCAAAAATGCTTTTTGCTGTGTTCGTCCTCCAGGGCACCATTCATCACAAAATAAAGCGGCTGGTTTCTGTATTCTCAACAACGTCTCAATTGGCTGTCAGTATTTACTAAATAAATATAGATATAAAAAAATTGCTATAGTTGATTTTGATGTTCATCATGGAAACGGCACGCAAGATATATTTTATGATTATGAAAATGTTTTATTTATCTCAACTCATCAGTATCCTTTTTATCCTGGCACAGGTTCTGAAAAAGAAAAAGGTAAATTTAATAATATTTGTAATATACCATTGCCAGCTGGTACAAATTCAGAGGAATATTTAAATGCTTTCGAATTTGCTTTAAAAAGATTAAAAGAATTTAAACCAGAATTTGTTTTAATAAGTGCTGGTTTTGATAGTGATGCAAGAGATCCTTTGGCTTCTTTCAAGCTTGGAACTGAAGATTTTTATCATATTACAAAAAGAATATTAGAAACTACAAAAAAATTTTGTAATGGCAAAGTTATTTCAATCTTGGAAGGTGGATATGACTTACAAGCACTCCAAGATGATACTAAGAGACATGTTGATGCATTAATGGAATTTAATTGAAAATAAAAAATTTTTGATTAAAGACATCCGTATGAAGCTTTACAAAATTAAAAAATCAAATATCGATAGAAATGGACGAGGTCTTTACGCTACTAAGGATATTAAGCCAGGAACTAAAATTATAGAATATGTAGGAAACATTATTACAAAAAAACAAACTGAAGATTCTGATAAATTTGATAATTCAAAACCAATTTATTTGTTTAATTTAAATAAAAGATATGACTTGGACGGACTAGTTCCTTGGAATACGGCGCGCTTAATCAATCATTCTTGCACAAACAATGCAGATTACGAAGGAACAGGTTTAAAAATTTGGGTTGTTTCAAATAGAAAAATTAAAAAAGGCGAGGAAATAACTTGTGACTATGGTTTTGGTTATGACTCTGATTACAGACAGTTTCCTTGTGAGTGTAAATCTATTAATTGTTGTGGTTACATAGTTAGAACTGAAAGTCGCTGGAGAATTAATAAAAGATTTAAAATATCAAATAGAACTAATAAATAACTTTAGTTAAATATAGTCCATGAGCTGGCGCAGGAGGTGCACAATTTTTCCTTTTTTTTGATTTAAAAGCATTTTCAAATTTTTTAATATTCCATTTCTTTTCTGCTAAATATTTTAAACAACCAACCATTGATCTAACTTGGTTTCTTAAAAAAGATTTTGATCTAAATTCAATTTCAATTTTTCTATTTACATTTTTTATAGTTATTTTATTAATTTTTTTTATAGGACTTTTAGCGTAGCAATTTGTTGCTCTCATTGTACTAAAGTCATGTGTCCCTACTAATTTTTTAGCACCTTTTTTTAGTAATTTAATATCTAGTTTCTTTCTTATATGC
The DNA here is from genome assembly GCA_902529715.1 of uncultured Pelagibacteraceae bacterium. Lineage (GTDB taxonomy): Bacteria > Pseudomonadota > Alphaproteobacteria > Pelagibacterales > Pelagibacteraceae > Pelagibacter. Next base: position 34,242 of record CABZXL010000001.1, read on the forward strand.
CATGCCCTTTCATTTTCTATAACAGGAGTAGCTAAACGATTAATAATAAAATATTTATATACTCTTTCTTTAGCAGAATACCTTGCATGAAAATTTTTATTCCTTTTAATAATATTAATTATAGAAATTTTTTTTCTATTTAAAAAAAAATTGAGAGATTTAACCATTTTATCTATATTTTGAATTTTATTTTCAACATCAAAATGAGCTGATTGTTCGCTTGCATGAACTTCACGATCAGTGCGTCCTGCAGAATATAAAATAATTTTTTGCTTAAATAATTTTGATAAAGTTGATTGAATTATTTTTTGAACAGATTTTCCTTTTTTTTGTATTTGCCAACCTACAAAAGGGGTTCCAACATATTCAATCAAAATTTGATATCTATACATTAAGCAATATTGAAGCCTTTTTTTATTTGAGTACCAAGTAAAAATTCATTTATTTGCTGAACTCTTTTACCTTCTCTCTGAATGCTTAATACTTTTATTGATCCTTCTCCACAGCATACCTCAAAATTTTCACTTACTATATCTCCAGGTTTTCCTGCTGTACTAGACTTCTCTGCTTTTAATATTTTATATCTTTCTCCGTTAAATGAGAAAAAAGCACCCGGATATGGATAAAGTCCATTTATTTTTCCAATTATCTTATCTGCGTTTTCATTCCAATCAATTTTACCTTCTATTTTTTGAATTTTTTTTGCATAAGTTGCTTTTGAATGGTCTTGATCTCTAAATTCTATATTACCGTCATAGATATTATCTAAAATATCTAAAATTTTTTCTGATGCGATTATTGATAATTTTTCAGATAATTCTTCTGAATTCATTTTTTTAGAAATTTTAAATGAATATTGATTACAAATTGGCCCTTCATCTAAATTTTCATTTATTTTCATTATGCTAATTCCTGTTTCCTCGTCTCGATTCATTATTGATCTTTGTATTGGAGCTGCTCCTCTCCACTTTGGAAGTAAAGAAGCATGAACATTTAAAAATCCATATTTTGGAATATTTAAAAGATTTTTAGGAATAATTTGACCGTATGAAACTACTAATATTATATCTGGTTTCAATTCAGTCAGATATGATAACTCTTCCTTATTATTTTTTAAAGATTGAGGAGTCCTTACGTCTAGACTTATATTTTCAGAAAATAAATTTATTGGTGACTTATTTAATTTTTGACCTCTGTTAGATTTTTTAGGTGGTTGTGAATAAACAACAGAGATTGGATATCCATTTTGATAAAGCGACTTTAAAATAGGAACAGCGAAATTTGATGTTCCCATGAAAACTATCTTTTTACTCATAAACTAAACAACGATTCTGTCTACTTTATTTTTTTGTTTAGATAGCTTTTTTATAATCATAGATTTTTTTAACTTTGAAAGATAATCAATAAATAATATTCCCTCTAAATGGTCCATTTCATGTTGGATACATGTTGCAAGTAATCCAGAAGCATTTAATATTTTTTTATTTCCATTATAATCTAAATATTCAACTTCACATTCACTTGGTCTTTCAATCTCAGCAAATTGATCTGGAACTGATAAACATCCTTCTTCATAAGTAGAAAAATTAGAGTTTTTATTTCTAATTATTGGATTAACAAAATACATTGGATTTTTCTTTTCAGAATTTTTTGAAATATCCATAACAATAATTCTTTTTGGGACTCCTACCTGAATTGCTGCTAGGCCAATACCATTCGCATGATACATGGTCTCTAACATGTCATCCATTAAAACCTGATCTTCTTTTCCAAAATTTTTAACAGATAATGATACCTGTCTTAAAATTTTATTTGGCTCTGTTAAAATATTTTTTATTGTCATAGTCTAATTTTAATATAATTTTTATATTTTTAAAGGAAGAACTTCTAATAGCAATTTATTTCTAATTGAGTCTAGATTTAGCCTATTCAATATACTTGTCATAAAATATAATGAATCTGAATCTAAATTTTCTAAATCATCTTCTCCAATTATTTCAACCAATCTGAGCAAAACCATTCCGATTTCATTGTTATTTAATAATAATTGAATGTCTGTTGGTATATTTGACTGATTTAAATTGAACATATTTTTGTATTTTTTTGATATTCTTACTCCATCAGAAACTAAAGATTCTAATAAAATTAAATCTTTTGTTGATACACTGTAATCCTTATTTTTCTTAATTGATTTTAACAATTTATTTAGATCTTCTTCAGCTTTTTCAATTTCATATTTTTCTTCAAAATATTTTAACAATTTAGATTGGTGAATGATTTTATTATTAATCTTTATATTTTTTTCTTTTAAAGTTTGAACATTTAAATTGTCAAAATAAAATGATGAGTAGTTTGCGGGTATTTCTTCTGGGCTTATATTAGATAAAATTTCCTTCAATTTATTATTAAAAGCATTTTCTATGTTGTCCTTAATAAAGGACTCTTTTAACTTATACGATAGGTCCAAAAGCTCCTTTATATCTTTTGTTAAAATTAGTCTCTGGTAAAGCAAAGCCCTACCTTCGTAGTTTTGCAGTAGTTTATATGAATCTTTTACATTTAATAGTTGATTTATGTTAAATTGGAATCTTTTGTATAACTCAAATAATTCTTCTTCTTCATAATTTTTATCGTGGGTTGCTTTTTCAATCAAAGATATCTTTTCTCCATCTTCAAGGTCTACTGTGTTAACATTTTCTAATAAATTTGATGACGCTAAGTATTTCCATATAAATTTTGAACTATTTTCAGTCGGTTGATAAGTGAATTCTTCACTAGTTCTATGAGATATATGAAAATTTAGAATATTTTCGTCTGAAACCTCTCCATCATTTTTTTCAATATATTTCATTAAAAAATTAAATTTCTTTTCAAAAAACTCATCTTCAAATCCTGTCTCTTTATTTAAATCAAAAAGAAGTTGAGCTTCTTCTCTTTGATTTTGATTAATTAAACAATAAATTTTAAATTTATTAATATAATCACTACTAAAATAATCTATTTCATCAAAAATTTCACAAGCACTTTCTAAGTCTGCATTTTCTAAATAATCATTTAAAAAAAATTCAATTAATTTTGAATTGTAAATATTATTTGCATTTTTAATTAAATATAACTTAATTAAATTTTTATCATTATTGTTAATCAAATAAGTTGATTTAAAATCTATAAATTCTTCTTCAGTAATATTTTCTTCTGGAAAGTATGAATTAGTTAGCAAAGCAATATCTAAAATTTCTTTTGCATCTTTTGAAAGATTGATTTTATTTAATTTTTTTAATATTAGTTTTATTTCATCTCCATTAGAGTAAGACCACATATTCATAGTTAGTCCATTATCTTCAGGGTCATACAAACCAATAATATTTACTTTGTCTGTATCTAATGAAACACTGTCTATTACATTAATTGTTTTAGTTGAAATATTTTTTTCGATTATAGTTTTTGTCTGATCAGATTCAATCCCTTCTTCTATAATTAAACTTGGAGTATCTTGATTAGTTTTTTTCTCTATATCCCAAATATCAACTGGCTCATCTTCAGCATATGAGCCTGAAAAGCATATCAATGAAAAAACTAATAAAATTGATAAAAATCTTTTATTTAACAATTTTGAAATTTTCATTTGAAATTATTTGTTCAATTTTTTTAATAGGTGAAGGAAAATTAATTCGATCAATCAAAATAATAGCAACAAACAGTACTGCTAATACTAAAATTATTTTAATTAATATTTTAATTAAACCTCCCGCATTTCCTATTCTTGTTTTTTTTTCAAATTGCATATATTGTTAATTATTTTCAAAATAAGACATATTTGTGGTTTTTCAATAAAGAATTATGAATTTAAATAAAAATATAGTTTTACTGGGTATGATGGGATCTGGAAAATCTACAATAGGGTATCTTTTATCTAAATATTTAAAATTAAAATTTGTTGATATAGATTATGTTATTCAAAAAGAAACGGGTCTTACAATTAATAGCATTTTTGAAAAAAATGGAGAGGATTATTTTAGAAATTTAGAAGAAAAAACAACTTTAAAAATGCTTAAAAGTTCAAAAAAAATAATAGCTTTGGGAGGTGGTGGATTTATTAACAAAAATATTAAAAAAGAAATACTAAATAATCACTTTTCAGTTTGGTTAACTTGGAAACATTCAACAATAATAAAACGTATATTGAAAAGTAAGAAAAGACCAATTGCATTTAATTCTAATGAAAGTGATTTAAAAAAATTAATTACTGAAAGATCAAATATATACTCTAAAGCTAATTTTAAGATTAATTGTGAAACATTGACAAAAAATATGATAGTTAAGCAAATAGCAGATTTATATGAAAATAATTAAATTAATCGTTACAACAAAATCTAAAAAATATCCAATAATAATAGGCTCGAATATTATCACTAAAATACCTGGTATTTTAAAATCTAACAATATTTTTTTTGAAAAGAGTCTAATAATAGCTGATACAAAAGTACCTAAAAAAAAATTAAATATTTTAAAAAAAAAAATTATTTCTAAAAAAACAATTGTTCATTTTTTCAATGCTAATGAAAAAAATAAAAATTTAAAAAATGTTAATTTAATTCTAAATAAACTTTTTAAATATAATTTTAATAGGAATGACTGCATTATTTCATTTGGTGGAGGTATTACAGGAGATGTTTCTGGTTTTGCTGCAAGTATTTTTAAAAGAGGATTAAAATTTATAAATATTCCTACAACACTTCTATCTCAAGTGGATTCATCAATTGGCGGAAAAACTGGAGTTAATAATAAATATGGAAAAAATCTAATTGGTTCATTTATGCAACCAGACCTAGTTATATCTGATATTAGCATGTTAACTTCTCTTCCAAAAAGAGAAATAGTTTGTGGGTATGGGGAAATTTTAAAACATTCTATAATTCATAGTAATAATACATTCAGTTACTTAAATAAAAATTATATTAAGATTTTAAATTTGAAATCTCCATTTATTGAAAAAACTATAGCTGAAAGTTGCAAAATAAAAAGGGGAATTGTCCAAAAAGATGAAAAAGAAAAAAATTTGAGAAAAATTTTAAACTTAGGGCACACTTTTGCTCATGCATATGAGGCAACACTTTCTTATTCAAAAAAACTTAATCATGGCGAAGCTGTAATTTTAGGAATTATGAGTTCTGCAAATTTTAGTTTTAAAAATAATTTTTTAAACAAAAAAGATTATCAAAAAATAATGAAACACCTGATTAAGTTAAAAATACCTTCAAATCTAAATCATTATTTTAAAAAAAAACATATAAATTTAATTATTAAATTTATGAAATCAGATAAAAAAAATAACTCTTCAAGAATTAATTTAATATTAATAAAAAAAATAGGAAAAGTCTTATTGGGCTTAACGTTTGATATAAAAAAAATTGAACAATTTTTAAAAAAAGAATTAATTTATTAATATTTGTATTGAATGAATATATTTTTTCAATTCTTCATCTAAAATTTTATAAATCTCTTTTGTTGATTTAATTTTATTTTTAGTTTTTAAATAATTTGAAGTAATGATTATTTTTATATGATATTTATTTTTATCATGTGTTTTGTGGTCTTTATGTAAAAAAGTTTTATCTTCAACTTTTATATTATCACAATCAATGTTTTTATTTAATTTATTTTTTATTATTTCAATTAGTTGATTTATATCCATAAGTTATAATAATATATATAATGAAAAATATTTGCGATTGGAACAATTGTTTCGAAGAAGGATCATATAAAGCACCTGTAGAGAAAGATAATAGTAAAAAATATAGGATGCTTTGTTTAAAGCACATTAAGGAATTTAATAAAAATTGGAATTATTTTGAAGGGATGGATGATGACCAAATTTATGAGTTTATAAAATCCGATATGACTTGGCATAAACCAACCCAGAGCTTTAGCTCTTCAGATAATTTTTTTAAAATTCTATGGAATAATGCTTTAAAAGATGAACAAAATAAATATAAAACTAATGGACAATTTGACCATATGAATCAATTTAAATTTAATCATAATGATGTAAAGGCATTTGGGATACTTGGAATCTCTATTGGAATTAAATGGGAAAAAGTACAAGAGAAATTTAAAAAACTTGTCAAAAAGTATCATCCTGATATGAATTTAGGAAATAAAAAATACGAAGATAAACTAAAGATTATTACTTTGGCTTATACTCAATTAAAAAATACATATAGAACAAAAAATTCATGACTTATTTAAACATTGAACCTGATATAAAAATTTCAGTCAACCAAACTTTTGGGATTGATAGCAATATGGAAATTGAGGCTTTTTCAAAAAAAAATGAGTATGTGCCTGAAATAGATAAGAATTATAAATTTGATAAAGATACTACTCTTGCGATCTTATCTGGTTTTTCGTTTAATAAAAGATGTTTGGTTTCTGGGTATCACGGAACTGGAAAATCTACACATATAGAACAAGTTGCTGCTAGATTAAATTGGCCTTGTATCAGAGTAAATTTGGACAGTCACATAAGTAGAATTGATCTAATTGGAAAAGATGCGATTGTAATTAAAGATGGAAAACAAATAACAGAATTTAAAGAAGGTATACTGCCTTGGTCAATACAAAATCCAGTTGCCTTAGTATTTGATGAATATGATGCTGGAAGACCAGATGTCATGTTTGTAATTCAAAGAGTATTGGAAGCAGATGGAAATTTTACTTTATTGGATAAGAATAAAGTAATTAAACAAAATAAATATTTTAGACTTTTTGCAACTTCAAACACAGTTGGTCTTGGAGATACAACGGGATTATACCATGGAACTCAACAAATAAATCAAGGACAAATGGATAGATGGAATATTGTTACTACTTTAAACTATCTATCGATGGAAAAGGAAATGGAAATAATTTTAGGAAAAAATAAAAATTTAAATAATACTAAAGGAAAAGAAAAAATTGCAAATATGATTAAAGTTGCAACTTTAACCAGAAAAGGATTTATGGGAGGAGATATATCAACTGTAATGAGTCCAAGAACAGTGCTTCACTGGGCAGAAAATTCTGAAATATTTAAAGATATAGGTTACGCATTTAGAGTTACGTTTTTAAATAAGTGTGATGAAGTAGAAAAAAATACTATTGCTGAATATTATCAAAGATGCTTCGGTGAAGATCTGCCAGAATCATTGATAAATAGTCAGAAATAATGAATAAAGAAGACAATTTAAAAGAAAAATTTAAACAAGCGCTAATTTCCACAGTTAAAGCTATATCGGATGATTTTAAATTAGAAAAAAAAATAAATAAAAATTCAAGTTCAAAAAATTATAATTTTTTTGAACTTGATAATCTTAATTCTAAAGAAGATTATATAAAACTTAGAGCTGAAACTGATTCAGAGGCGCTGAAAAGGAAATTTTCAAATAAAAAAATTTATCAAAAAAATCTACCTAAAAATTCTTCTTGCAGAACACTTTATGATATATCTGAAAAAATAAGATATGAAATTCTTGGAACAGAAATATTGAAAGGAATTTCAAAAAATTTAAAAGATAATTATTCTAATAAAATTATTCTTAAGAGAAAAGACCAACTAAAATCGAAAGATGATGTCCCAATAGCAGAAGCTTTTGAGCTTTATATGTTAAAAAATTTCTTGGGTATTAAATTAAATCCATTTTCAGAAAAAATATTAAGTTATTGGAAAAAAGATTTTGAATCATCATTTGAAAAACATTTTTCTTATTTAAAAAAAAATATTGAAAATCAAGATAACTATAATTCAAAGTTATCTGAAATTTTACAACAGATGGAAATTTTTGAGTCAGAAAATGATGAAGAAAACCAGGAAGATAAAGAAAATGAGAATTTAAATAGTGAAAACAATAATAAAGATAGTCAAAATCAAGCCCAAAGCGAGGAAGAAAAAAGAGAGAACGAGGAAGATAAAAATGGCCTTGATGGAGATTATGATTTAAGCGAATCTAGAATGGATGAACAATTAGTGGATACGGATTCTGACAAACAAAGCACTGAAAAAATTATTCAAAAAATGAATAAAAATATTGGAAATAAAGAATATAATATTTATACAGGTGAATTTGACGAAATAGCAAAGGCTGAAACACTTGAAAGTAATGAAGAAATTTTAAAGTTAAGAAAAACTCTAGATCATCAACTTACTACCTTTCAAGATTTAATTACAAAATTAGCAAATAAACTTCAAAGACAACTGCTTGCAAAACAAAATAGATCATGGGAGTTTGATTTGGAAGAAGGTTTATTAGATAGTTCAAAACTAACAAGAATCATAATTGATCCACAAAATTCATTGTCTTTTAAAAAAGAAAAAGATCTAGAATTTAAAGACACGGTAGTTACACTTCTAATTGATAACTCGGGATCTATGAGAGGTAGGCCAATAACTATAGCTGCTCTATGTGCGGACATATTGTCTAGAACTCTGGAAAGATGTTCTGTAAAAGTAGAAATATTAGGTTTTACTACTAAAAATTGGAAAGGAGGAAAAAGTAGAGAAGAATGGAATAAAAATAATAAGCCTAAAAATCCTGGAAGACTAAATGATTTAAGACACATAATTTATAAAAGTGCCGACACACATTGGAGACAATCAAAAAAAAATTTGGGTCTTATGCTTAAAGAAGGATTATTAAAAGAAAATATTGATGGAGAAGCAATATCTTGGGCATTCAATAGATTAAAAAAAAGAAAAGAAGAAAGAAAAATCTTAATGGTAATTTCGGATGGTGCACCCGTGGATGATTCAACTCTCTCAGTAAATTCAGGTGATTTTTTAGAAAAACATCTTAAAAAAATTGTAAAATATATTGAAAATAAGGGTGATGTAGAAATTTTAGCAATAGGTATAGGACACGATGTATCAAGATACTATAGTAAAGCAATTAAAATTACTGATGTTCAAGAGTTAGGTGATGTAATGATTAGTCAATTAAGTGGTTTGTTTGAAAATAAAAAAAAACTTCATTAAATTATTTTTAAATTTTTATTTTCCCATTTAATTTGTACTTCGGCTCCACCATTTTCTATAGAATTTAGAAAAATTATATTAGCATAATTTTTTTCTAAGAGAGTTTTTCCAATAAAAGTTCCTAAACCTAATCCATATTTCGATATGTTTTTTTGATCAGCAGTTCTTATATATGGCTCTCCAAGTCTATGTTTTTCAATTAAATCCTTAGGAAATCCTGGTCCATCGTCTTTGATTAATATCTCTGTATTTTTTTTATTACTTTGTAAAAAGATTTCTATTTTGCTTTTGCTAAACTTATTTGCATTACCAATAAAATTTCTAAGTCCATAAATTATCTCTTGTGATTTAGAGGTTTTTATAGGATTCTTGTGATTATCAATGTTTAATATAAATTTTTTATCACTAATTTCTTCGTAAGATCTTATTATTTCAGTTAAATAGTCATTAAAATCTAAATTTAATTCTAAAAATCTATCATCAATTTTTGGATTCATAGATAGTTTTTTCAAAATTTCACGGCATCTATTAGTTTGGCTAAGCAATAAGTCTAAATCTTTTTTGATTTTATCGTTAGTACTAAATTCTTTTTGTAGCTCATTTATAGTTAATAGAATTGTTGACAGAGGTGTTCCAAGAGAATGAGCGGCGGCGGCTGATTGAGATCCTAAAGAAACTAATTCATTTTCTTTAGCCATTATCTCTTGTATTTTATCGTAAGCATTTTTTCTTATTCTGTTTTCTTCTCCAAATTTTACTCCAAAATATACTAAAAATAGTAATCCTATTATAATAGATATGGGAATCGCAAAAAAATAATAATCTGGCGCATGAAAATGCAATTCGCCTGGATGTGGTAAATCAACATAAAAAAAAGTAAGTATAATTAAAATTATAATTATCAGAGAAACTAAGACAATAGAACTATATAAAGTTAAGTATTGAGAAGAAAATACTGCTGGAACTATTATTAAAAATATAAATGGATTACTAACACCACCAGTTAAATAAAACAAAATACCTAACAGGATAATATCAAAACTTAAATATATTGTAGAAAGTGAATTTTTTATTTGATTTTTCTTATATTTAAATTGTAAATAAATATTAGTTAAAATACTTAAAAATATTATAAAAATACAAAGAAAATAATTAAATTTAAAATTTAATAAAAATTGAACAAATAAAACTGTGGTAAGTTGCCCAATTATTGCAATCCATCTTAAGTTTACATAAGTTGACTTGTTTAAGTAAAATATTGTTTTAGCTTTAACAAACTCCATTATTAAATATCAAGATTTGATACATTAATAGCATTTTCTACAATAAAATCTTTTCTTAAAGCAACATCATTACCCATTAATGTATGAATTAATTCATGATCTTTTTTTAAATCTTTTGAGTATTGAACCTTAAGTAGATTTCTTGTTTCAGGATTTAAAGTTGTATTCCATAATTCGTCTGGATTCATCTCACCCAAACCTTTGAATCTTTGTATGCTAATTTTTGATTTCTCTTCTTGTAATTTTTTTTCAAATTCTTTGGAGCCTTTTTTAGCTTTTTTTAATTCTTTTGAGTTGTCTAAAATATATTTTTCTAATTCTTTTTCGTCCTTGATATAAATTCCTTTTGACCCTTTGTTGATTTTAAATAGAGGTGGTTGAGCTAGATAGACATGGCCGTTATCAATTAATTTATTAAATGGTTTATTATTAAAAAAAGTTAAAAGCAAAGCCCTAATATGAGATCCATCAACATCAGCATCAGTCATAATTATAATTTTTCCATATCTTAAATCTTTTAAATCTATTTCTTCATTTTTTGGATCTAAACCTAAAGCATTAATTAAAGTAACTATTTCATTAGAAGAAATTAATTTAGCTAAAGTTCTTGTTCTCAGCTCATTACCATTTCCATTTTTCTTTTTTCCATTTTCCTGAGTGTAAGTATTTAAGATTTTTCCTCTCAATGGAAGAACAGCTTGATATTCTCTATTTCTGCCTTGTTTTGCGGAACCTCCGGCTGAGTCTCCCTCAACAATAAATAATTCTGTTCCTTCCTGTTTAGAATTTTGACAATCTGCCAATTTTCCAGGTAAACCGGTTAATTCCAAAGCTCCTTTTCTTCTAACATTTTCTCTTGCCTTTCTAGCTACATCTCTGGCCAGAGCTGCTTGAACAACTTTTGCAAGTATATTTTTGCTAACTGCAGGATTTTGGTCAAACCACATTGATAATTTTTCATTTATGACAGTTTCAACAATATTTCTTACTTCTGAAGAAACTAATTTATCTTTAGTTTGAGATGAAAATTTTGGATCTGGAATTTTGATCGATAATACACATGTTAACCCTTCTTTTATATCATCTCCTGAGATAGAAATTTTATTTTTCTTTAATATATTTTGTTCGGTTGCGTATTTATTTATTATTCTTGTTAAAGCACTTCTAAATCCTAGCAAATGAGTTCCGCCATCTTTTTGATAAATATTATTCGTGTAAGCATAAACATCTTCCGAATAACCAGCATTCCATTTTAAAGAACATTCTATTTCTAGATTATCTTTTTTTCCTTCAATAAATATTGGTTTTTTAAATAAGTCATTATCATTTTTATTTTTTAATTTTTCTCTATCTTTATCTAAAAAATCTACAAATTCTAAAATTCCACCATCAAACTTAAAATCAACTTTTTTTTCTTTTTTTGTTGTTAGATCATTTATTGAGATTTTTATTCCTTTATTTAAAAATGCAAGCTCTCTCATTCTCTTTTGAATAATATTAAAACTGAATTTGGTTGATGAAAATATTTCTTTAGATGGCAAAAATTTAATTTCAGTTCCAGTATTTTTTGATTTTCCAACTATTTTTAAAGGTTTGATTGCATTTCCATTTTTAAATTGTATAAAATATTTATTTCCATCTCTTTCTATTGTTAAATCTAATTTTTCTGAAAGTGCATTTACAACTGAAACACCAACTCCATGCAATCCACCAGAAACTTTATAAGAATCATGATCAAATTTACCACCAGCATGAAGTTGAGTCATTATTACTTCTGCTGCAGATTTTTTCTCTCCTTTATGAATATCAACAGGAACTCCTCTCCCATCATCCTTTACACAAATAGTTCCATCAGAATTAATGTTTACTATTATATTTTTACAATATCCTGCTAGTGCCTCATCTATAGAATTATCTACAACTTCATAAACCATATGATGTAAGCCAGTGCCATCGTCAGTATCTCCAATATACATTCCTGGTCTTTTACGAACTGCTTCAAGACCTTTTAATACTTTGATTGAGTCAGCTTGATAATTAGAATTTTTATTCATATTTTTATTTTTTTGGAAAATTAAATTATAGCATTTTTTATATAATTAATAAAATCAAAGTCTAAAATTTGATTAAATAAACGTTGATAATCAATGACTATTGACCATTAAAATATTGATTTTTTAATTTTTTTATTTGTTACAAAAATATCATTTTTTAATGACCATATGTAAAATTTTTTAAAATGATTCTTATAAGATTTTGTATTTTCAAATTATATTTAGTATTAATTTATACTTATTTATAAATGAAAATAAAAAAAATATTACAAAATATATTTAAAAACATAGGTATTATTGTATTTAAATTAATTTATGGAAAAGTGAAAGTTGGTCATAAGTCTGAATCTAATGCAAAATATGTAAAAAAAGAAATTAGTTTTGATGGTTGTAAAGACAGTTATAATTTGTTTACAATTAATAATGCTAGACTTTATACTGACAGAATACAAGATACTGCGATTATAAGAAATAATATTATTATCGATGGAGCTTCATTCCAATTAAGGAATAATTTTAATTCAACAATAGATAAAAATATTGTTATTAGAAAAGGAACACCACGTTTTAAAAAAAAATTAAATGGTAGTATTTTGAGTTTATTGACTGGTGGTGGGGGAAATAATAATTTTTTTCATTGGTTTTTTGATGTTCTTCCTAGAGTTGGAATATATGAAAAATATTTAAATTTAAAAAATTTAAATTATTTATTATGTCCAAACTTAAATTCGTGGCAATTAAAATCTCTTGAATTATTGGGATTTAATAAAGATCAATTATTATCTAGTGTAAAATATAGACACATATCATCTGATATTATTTATACTACATCTCATCCATGGAATTTTAATTCAAATATAGTTAATGATATTGAAAATATACCAGAGTGGATTAGTATTTGGTTAAAAAACAAATTTTTAAACAAAAAATCAAAAAAAATATTTCCTAAAAGAATATATATAGACAGATCTGACTCTAATTCAAATCTCAAAGAATTCAGATCAATAATTAATGAAAAAGAAATAATAGAGTATTTAAAAAAAAAAAATTTTGAATTAATTCAATTGAGTAAATTAAATTTAGAAGATGAAATTAAAATTTTTAATGATGCTGAAATAGTTGTGGGTCTTCAAGGAGCAGGTTTTACAAATCTTATTTGGGCAAATAATAAAACAAAAATTATTGAATTGAGAAGTAAATATACTAATAAATTATATCAAAATCTTGCAAAGCAAAATAAAATAGATTTTAATTTTATAGAATCCTACCCAGTAGGTGATACGATTGCTAAACATTATGGTGCTATAAATATCGATTTAGAGGAATTAAAAAAAATTATATAAATTTTTATTTGTAAGAAAAAGCTTCAAAATTTTCATTAAGATGAGCAATATAGTTATCTTTGTCTACTATATGTAAAAAAGGTAAATGAAAAATTAACTTCCCACCTTTTTTAATATATTTAATTTCTTGTTTTATTACTTCAGATTTAAAAGACCATATGAGAACTAGTAAATAATCTGGATTCCTTTTTCTCATTTCTTTTTTTGAAATAATTTTTATATTAGTTCCTGGAGTATATCGTCCAAATTTTTCTTGATTTTCATCACAGATTAATGAGATTTTATCTGATCCGATGTTGCAATGATTTAAAACTATATTTCCTTTAGTTGCAGCTCCATAACCAATTAAACTTTTTTTTGCACTTTTAATATTATCCAACATTAAGTTAGTTGTTTTTTTAATATTATCTACTCTTAAATTAAATTTAGAATAATCTTTATTTGAAATATTATTCTCCAACAAAACTTGATTTTTAATTTTTTCTGAATTTACTTTTATTTTTGATTTATTAGGTGCACAAACAATCTCTATACTTCCACCATTTATTATATTGAATGAAAAATCTATAACCTTCAATCCATTTTTCTCAGCAATTTTTTTAAAAACATTTAGAGTGTAATAAGTGACATGCTCATGACATATTTGATCATAAGTTAAGTTTGAAAGTAACATAGGAAAATGAGACATTTCCAGAATCCATATTCCATTTTTTTCTAACAATTTGTGAATATCTTTACAAAATTTATTAGGGTCATCAATGTCATAGAACATTGCAAAACTAGAAATTAATTTAAATTTCTTGTTCTTTAATTTAAGTTTTTTTATTCTATTATTTACTGCTTCTGCAGAAAAATAATCAACAATCAAATTAACATCATTATTATAATAATTTGAATATTTTTTTGCTGAAGGATCAATTCCAAAGCAATTATAATTTTTTTTCTCATTTGAAAAAAAGTTCAAAAATGTTGAATCACTTGAGCCTATGTCTAGAATATTTGAGTAATTTTTTAGTTTAATAATTTTTTTTAATTTTAAATATTTTTGATACAAATGATTAACCATTAACTTACTTAGAGAACTTCTATAACCATACGTTTCACCATACATATTTCCTAAAGGTATAGATTTTCCAAGCTGAACTAATTTACATTTTTTACACTCATAAAGGTCTAAGGAATATTTTTTTGAATTTTTTTTTTTTTTTTCTGGAAAAATAGAACTAACGACCTGTTTGCCTAAAAAAATAACTCTTTTTAAATTTTTACTTTTACAATTTCTACATTTCATAAATTTAATTATTAGTATTTATCAAAAATCTTTTTAGTTTCACTAACAAAATTAACCTTGGGTTTCCATCCTGGTATATTAAATATTTTCTTTAAACTTTTCATAGATTCGTTATTTCTGTATTTTATTGCTCCTAATTTAACATTTAGTTTATTCTTTAACACTTTTTTTAAAATTTTTATAAACTTTTTTATAGTAATAGGTTTTTTTGAACTAATAGTATACTTTTTAAATCCTATAATTCTCTTTGAAATAATATATTTGCAAGTTAAATTAACTGCTTCACATAAATCCTTTATATTAACATAATCCAATTCTTGTTTTCCTGGAGTTAATTTTAGTAGTTTTTTTTTTTTATACGAATTTAGTAGTAAATTATAAATTTTTTTTCTTGGGTCATTTTCACCATATGTATCAAATATTTTTAAAGATACTGTTGCTAAATTTTTACTTGAAAAATATTTTAAAAAGAAGTCCATACTAAATTTTGTTGCAGCATAAAAACTGTTTGGTGAATATCCTCCCTTTTGGTCGTATTCCCATTTTGAACCAAATGTAATATATCCAATAAAATTTTTATTTTTTTTTGCTTCTGATAAAAAACAGCATTGAGCATAAATATTTGAAGTTATCAATGATTTAATGGCCTTTTTGCTGTCTAATAGATTTTGAGAGGCAGAACAATTAATAATTATATTAGGTGAAAATAAAGAAATGTTTTTGCAAACTGAATTAATCCAGTTCGTATGTTTTGTATATGAGGGCATTTTTTTAATTTTTATATTTTTTTTTTTATAAAAATAATTAAATAAATTTGAACCTATAAATCCATTTGAGCCTATAATTGCTATTCTCATTTTAATTAAATTAAATTTTAAATATATTTTATGCCCATAATTTCCAAGGACAATTTTTTTGTTCCCATAAATGGTTTATTTTTATTTTATCTCTTAATGTATCCATACAAGTCCAAAAATCATTATGTTTGTACGCCATCAATTCCTTTTTATTTGATAATTTTGGTAGACAATCTTTTTCAAATATTGATTTATCATTTTTTAAAAATTTAAAAATTTTTTTTGACAAAACAAAAAAACCTCCATTTATATAACTCATGGGTTTTTCTTTAATTTCTTTGATTAGGTTATTTCTATTTATTTCAAGCACACCAAATCTATTTGGCTGTTTAACTGCTGTTAGAGTAGCAATTTTTTTTGATTTTAGATGAAATTTAATTAACTTTTTTACATTAACATTGCAAAGTCCATCACCGTAAGAAAGGCAAAAATTATCATCATTTTTTATATATTTTTTTATTCTTTTAATTCTTCCTCCGGTCATAGTTTTTAAACCAGTATTAACAAAATTAACTTTCCAACCTTCTTTTTTTACATCTTTTATTAAAGTTTTTTTAATCATATGTCCTTTGTATCCCTGACAAATTATAAATTCTTTAATTCCATAAAAAGAATAAATTTTCATAATGTGCCAAATTATAGGTTTTGTTCCAATTTTAATAAGAGGCTTTGGTTTCTTATGTGTTTCTTCGGATATTCTAGTTCCATAACCGCCGGCTAAAAGTACTAATTTCATATAATAGTCTTAATTTATAAATTAATTAAATGATAGAAACAATTAATTTAAAAAATTTCTACATATTCAAATAAATTATATAAGATATAAGCTTAAAGAATCATAAAAATATAATTAATGAAAATATATGCCAAACAATCTAGAAACTATTTGTATCGCTAGTAAATATATACCTTTACTGGATAATCTAGAACTAAAGGTAATAGGATCTGGGTGTTATGATAAAAATAAAAATTTTTATCCAAGTAATTGGATAAAAGATAATAGTTTAGAAAATATATCTAATAAAAATCATCACTTTGGCACTCTAACTAGTCATTACTGGATATGGAAAAATTTATTAGATAATGTAGATGAAAGTAAATGGATTGCTATATGTCATTATAGAAGATTCTGGGTGAAAGAAGGATTTGAAAATAAAACAAATGAAAAAAACTTAAAAGAAAATATTTTAAAAAATATTTCTAAAGAATTTGAAGGGTATGATGTTTTGCTGCCTCCTCAAATTGACCTAAGGAATACAAAAAAAATAAAGGTTTTAAAAAAAGGTTTTAAAAACTTAATAAAAGATCCTTTAATATTATTTAACAAAAAAAAATACACAATAAATCTTCATTTTGATTTATTTCATGGATATAAATTTTTAGAAAGATCCATAAAGGTAATGGGTGCAGAAGACCAAAAAGATTTCGATTACTATACAAAAACATCCAATACTTTTCATCCTTTTCAAATATTCATATCAAAACCTCGGGTTATGAAAAAGCTATATGAAAAAACTTTTTTATGGATTTATGAATGCGAAAAAATATTTAATAATGAAGATTTAACGGGTTATGGAAGAACTAGAATATATGATTTTTTAGCAGAGAGATACTTTTCATTCTGGTTTGTAAAATATGCAAAAATAAAAACTTTACCTTTTGTTTTTTTAGAACTGAAAAATAATGAGAAATAAAAAGATTAATTCTTGTGAAATTTGTAAAAATAAAAAACTACAATTAATTTTAAATTTAGGTAACCAACCACTTTGTGATGATTTAAAAAAAATAGGTAGTAAAACAAAAAATAAACTTTACCCTATAAAAATTTTTTATTGTAATAAATGCATTACTGCGTATCAAAAACTATCAATAAATAAAAAAGAACTATTTCCAAAAAATTACCATTATCGGGCAAAAAATACAAAAGATGTTTTGGATGGAATGAAAGAATTGGTTTCTAGTTGTAAAAAAATTACTAAAAATTTAAAAAATAAAAAAGTTCTGGATATCGGTTGTAATGATGGGAGCTTATTAAATTTTTTTAAAAAAGAAAAATGTATTACATATGGAATTGAACCTACTGACGCATATAAAGATGCAAAAAAACTTGGACACATAGTGCTAAATAATTGGTTCAATACGCAAACAGCAAAAAAATTTAAAAAAGTAAATGGTTCACCTGATATAATAACCTTTACAAATGTTTTTGCTCATATTGAAAATTTAAAAGAATTAATAAATGCTGTAAAAATATTAATGAGCTCTAAAACTATTATAATAATTGAAAATCATTACTTAGGAGAGGTTATAAAAAAAAAACAATTTGATACTTTTTATCATGAACATCCAAGAACTTATAGTTTAACATCATTTTTAAAAATTGCTAAAAAGCTTAATGCAAATTTAATAAAAGTTCAGTTTATCAAGAGGTATAATGGAAATATTAGAGTTTTCATAAAAAAGGGTAGAAACAAAAAAAATAAAATTCTAGTGAAAGAAAATTTTATTAAAAAAGATATTCATAAATTTCAAGCTTTTGTTGATAGATGGCGGACTAATAAAATAAAAATATTTAAAAATTTAAAAGAAAGATATGGCTCTCTTCCTGCAAAATCATTTCCGGGAAGAGCTTCTATACCAATTAAAATTTTAAATTTAGATAAAACATTTATATCCAAAGTGTATGAAAAATCTAATTCTCTTAAAATAGGTAAATATGTTCCAGGAACGAACATTCCAATCGTATCAGATAACAAGTTTAAAAAAAATAAAGAGAGAAAAAATAAAATTATAATAAATTTAGCTTGGCATATTTCTAGAGAAATAAGAAATTATATAAGAACATATCTAAAATTTAATGGAAAAATTATTGATATAATATCAACAAAAGATTTTAAGTAATGAAATATTTAATTTTAGGTTCTGGTTTTGGTTTATATGGATATTTGCCTGCAGTGCTTTCAAAAAAAAACAATACTGTATATTTAGAAAAAAAGTACAAAAAAATAATTAATTCAAGAAAAGAGTTAACTATATATAAAAATAAAATAATTTGGATTCAAAATTACTTAAGCAATTTGGAAATAATCGATTATTTAATTATTGCCAAGAGACCTTCGGATCAAGTTAAAATAATTAAAAAAATTATTAACAAAAAAAATATATTAAAAAAGATTTTTTTAGAAAAACCAATTGCTAAGAATCCTTTGGCAGCAAAAAACTTACTAAATATTTTAAAAAAGAAAAAAATTAATGTTTCTTTTGGATTTATATTCCAATACACGAATTGGTACAAAAAAATTAAAAATTTTATAAAAGAAAATAAAAAAAAAAATGAAATTGAAATAACTTGGAATTTCAATGCTTTTTTTTTAAAAAAAAAAGTAAAATCTTGGAAAAATGATATTTCTCAAGGAGGAGGTATCGTTAATTTTTATGGAATACATTTTATTAAATTAATTAATGAGCTTGGATTTAATAAAATTATTAATTCTACTCAAATAAAAAAAAATTATTGGTTTTCTTCATACAAAAAAAATAAGCAAATTTTCAAATTAAAAATAAATATTTCTGCAAAAAAAAATTTATTCAGAATTAAGTTAAAAAGTTATTCAAAAAATACTTCAATTAATTTGCCAAATCCATTTGGTAAAAATAATAATTTTACTAAAAAAGATAATAGAGTTGTTTTTTTAATTAAATATCTTGAATACGAGATACATAAAAAAACAAATTATAATGAATTATTCATATTTACTAATTTTTGGGAAAAAATAATTAAATATAACAGTTAGTGGCGGAGAGAGTGGGATTCGAACCCACGGTACCTGTGAGGGTACACACACTTTCCAAGCGTGCGCCTTAAACCACTCGGCCACCTCTCCTTATACATATTATTAATAAATTAAATCTTTTAATTTTTCTTTATTTAAATAAATAAATTCTGGGTAAGTTTTATCTATAGGAACTGTAATTATTTTCTTCTTTCTATCATATGGATCTAATGCATTTTTAATTCTATTATTTATTTCTTCAATTTTAGTATATTTTTCTTGATCATATTCACTATGAACATATGATTTTATTTTAGAAGATATAAATTCAGCATTTCCTAAAAAAGAAAAATGCCATCCTCCATTTTCTATTTTGTAAATTTTTTTAAATTTATCAAATCTCCAAAAACTATATTTTAGATTTTTCAATCTAACTTTATCTCTTAGCCAGCTAAAAGATTTTAAAAATCTTTTATTACATATCCTTGTGCCTTCCCATTGTTCATAATCTGTAACTCTTAAATTTAGTTTATAATAAAAGACTTTTTGATCAAATATACCTATATTATCTTTTAATTTATTTTTAAAATAGTCTAAATTTTTTAAATTAGGAATTTCATCTACATCTGAAAATAAAATTAAATCATCATTATTTGCTTTTGAAATACCATTAATAAGATAATTTCTTTGATAATTTTGTCTATCCCAAGTTCTTTTGCAATTCTCAAATTTTTCAACTACTAAATAAATAATTTTTTCTTTAAATCTGCTAAATTTTTCATAACTAAAATTTAACTTTTTCTCTCTTCCTCTGTGATCTTCTTTAGCTTCACATACTACAAAATAGTCAACGTATTCATTTAAAATATTAAATCTCAAATTAAGTAAATGGTCTTCATTTAAATATGTAATACAATCAAATATTTTCATGATACTTTAGATTTACTTTTCTTTATTAATTTTTAAAACTCCTATAAAAGCTTCTTGCGGAATTTCAACTTTTCCAAATTGTTTAGCTCTAGATTTACCTTTTTTTTGTTTTTCTAAAAGCTTTCTTTTTCTATCTCGGGCTCCCCCTCCATGAATTTTTGTTAAAACATCTTTTTTAAATCCTTTTATTGTTTCTCTGGCTATTATTTTTCCACCGAGTGCAGCCTGTATAGGAATCATAAAATTATGTCTTGGAATTAAATCTTTAAGTTTTTCGCACACTTCTCTACCAATAGATTGGGCAAAGTCTTTATGTACCATCATTGCTAAAGCATCAACAGACTCGCCGTTTACTAAAATACCTAATTTAGTAAGTTCTCCTTCTTTATGACCAATTATTTCATAATCAAAACTAGCATAACCACTTGTCATTGATTTTAATCTGTCGTTAAAATCGAAGACAACTTCATTTAGTGGTAATTCATAATTAATTACAGCTCTATTTCCTGAATAGCTAAGATTAGTTTGTATTCCTCTTTTATTCTGGCACATTTTTATTATTGAGCCCAAATATTTATCGGGTGAAATTACTGTAGCTTTAATCCATGGCTCTTCAATAAGTTTGATTGATGTAGGTTCTGGTAAACTAGAAGGATTCTGTAAATCTTTTATTTCACCATTGTTCATATGAATTTTATAGACAACTCCTGGTGTTGTAGTTAATAGATTTATATCAAATTCTCTTTCAAGTCTTTCTGTTACAATTTCAAGATGTAATAATCCTAGAAAACCACATCTAAAACCCAGGCCTAGTGCTGAAGATGACTCGGGTTCAAAAGAAAAACTTGAATCATTTAGTTGTAATTTTGCTAAGCCATCTTTGAGTTTTTGATATTCAGAACTATCCACTGGAAACAATCCACAAAATACTACTGGCTTGCTAGGTTTGAATCCTGGTAATGCTTCATTTAATTGATTATTAGCATCACAAATAGTATCTCCTACCTTGGTTTCTGATAAAGCTTTTATTCCAGTTGTAATAAATCCAATTTCACCTGCACTAAGTTCATTTATATCTTTTGGCTTTGGAGTAAAAACACCTACTTTTTCAACAAAATACTCTTGATTTGTAGACATCATTTTAATTTTCATACTTTTAGAAATTTTACCATCAATAACTCTAACTAATATTACAACACCAAGATAAGTGTCATACCAGCTATCAACCAATAAACATTTTAATTTATTATTTTTTTCGCCTTTTGGTCCTGGCAGAATTTGGATTATTTGTTCTAAAATTTGATCAATACCCTCACCTGTCTTTCCTGAGCAAGGAACTGCATTGGAAGTATCTATGCCAATTACATCTTCAATTTGTTTATTGGTTTTGTCTAAATCAGATGCTGGTAAATCAATTTTATTTAATATTGGTACTATTTCATGATTTATATCTAGTGCTTGATATACATTGGCTAATGTTTGGGCTTCTACTCCTTGGGTACTGTCAACAATTAATATTGAACCTTCACAGGCATAAAGTGATCTACTAACTTCATAGCTAAAATCTACATGACCAGGTGTATCTATTATATTTAATATATATTTTTTTCCATTATTTGCTTTGTAATTTAATTTTACAGTTTGAGCTTTAATAGTAATTCCTCTTTCTCTTTCAATGTCCATTGAATCAAGAACTTGATCTTTCATTTCTCTTTCTGTTAGCCCACCACATTTATGAATAATTCTATCGGCAATAGTAGATTTGCCGTGATCTATATGAGCAATAATTGCGAAATTTCTGATATTATCAATTGTAGACATTATTACGATCTTATTTTCGCACCAGATTTTGACTCTACAGTTGAAATTATAAGTTGATTGACTTTTTCTAAATCATCATCATTTAAAGTCTTTTCTGAAGACTGGATCGTAACATTCAAAGCAATAGATTTTTTATTATCTGGAATATTTTTTCCTTCATAAACATCAAAAACTTTCACTGATCTAATTAGATTTGTATTTACTTCAGAAATTATTTTAACTAATTCTTGAACCTTAAAATTTTTATCAATTACAAAAGCAAAATCTCTTTCTGATTTTTGATAATCTGAATATTTATATTTAGTTTTTTGATCTTTTAATTTTTTACTTGTTTCTTTTATATTGTCTAAATATATTTCAATAAATATTAATGATTCAGTTTTGATATCAATTTTCTTTAAAATGTTTGGATGTGCTTCGCCAAAATTAGCAACTGGATTATTCTCACCAATATTTAAATAAATACTTCCTGATTTGCCTGGATGGTAATAACTGGGCGCCTTATCATCTATATAAAGTTTATTTTGATTGAAGCCAATCTCGTTCAAACTTTGAATTACGTCTCTCTTTGCATCAAAAACATCAACTAATCTCTCATTTTCTATCCAATTATGTCTTGATACTTTCCCAGATCTCAAACCTGCTAGAACTGTTTTTTGTTGGCCTGGTTTATTTCCATTGAATATTGGTCCAATTTCAAAAAGTGAAATATCTTTGAAACCTCTATCTAAATTCTTTTTTAAATAAATTATCAAATTAGAAAAAATTGAACTTCTTAAAACATTTAAATCTGAACTAATTGGATTTACAATGTCTATTTCATTCTTATCTTCTTTAAATAATTGGTTAATTTTTGAGTCTGTAAAAGACCAAGTTATAGCTTCATAATAGCCTTTTGATGCAGCAGAACGTTGTAAAAAATGAAATAACTTTTGTTTTTTATTAAGTGTTGGTTTGTCTCTAACTTTCTCTGGTAGTTCAGTCTTGATTTGATCATAACCTTTAATTCTTACTATCTCCTCTACGATATCAATTGGCTGCAAAATATCGGGTCTCCAAGAAGGAACTGATATATTTAAATCCTTATTCTTTTTTTTAATTATAAATCCTAAATCAATTAAGATTTTTATTATTTCTTTCTCAGCGACTTTAAAGCCGGTAATGTTTTGAAATAAATCTATAGGAAATCTTATTTGAATTTTCTTAAAAGTTTCACTTTTTTGAATATCTAGTTTGCTTATTTCTCCACCACATATGTTTTGGATTAATGTAGCTGCTTTAACCAATCCCTCTTTAATAGACTCTGGATCAATTCCTCTCTCAAATCTATATTTTGCATCAGTATCTAAATTTAATAATTTAGAAGTTTTTCTTATAGACTTTGGATTAAAATAAGCTGACTCTAATAAAATATTTTTTGTGTCTAGCTCAGTTCCAGATCTAATTCCTCCTATAATTCCTCCAAGACCTAAAACACCAGATTTATCTGATATAACACACATATTATCTTGCAGTGTATACTTCTTGTTATCTAAAGCTTCAAAGGTTTCACCTTTTTTAGAATTTCTAACAATAATACCTTCATTAATTTTATCTGCATCATAGGCATGCAGTGGCCTATTCAAATCAAACATTACATAATTTGTTATATCTACTATTGCTGAGATTGGTTTTTGACCTAATGATAATATCCTATCTTTTAACCATTTTGGGCTTTCAGTATTTTTAATGCCTTTAATTAAACAACTCCCAAACGCAGAACACCCGTGATTTTTTTCTTTAGTAATTTTTACATTAATTTTTTGAGGTCCTTTAAATTTTATTTTATTCTCATTAAATTTTTTTAGTTTTCCGGCGCGTGCTGCTGCTAGATCTCTAGCAACCCCTCTTACTCCAAGGCAATCTGCTCTATTT
Organism: uncultured Pelagibacteraceae bacterium; assembly: GCA_902529715.1. Classification (GTDB taxonomy): domain Bacteria; phylum Pseudomonadota; class Alphaproteobacteria; order Pelagibacterales; family Pelagibacteraceae; genus Pelagibacter. Next base: position 58,518 of record CABZXL010000001.1, read on the forward strand.
GGAGTAATTGAAAGATCAATTACTTTTGGACTATTGCTTTTAAAATATTTTTCACCAATTTGATTTTTATATTTTTTTGTGGGTAGCTCAGTTATTCCTTCACTTTCATTTGATAATTTTAATTCTGATTCTGAACAAAGCATTCCATAGGAAGTTACTCCTCTAATTTTACTTACAGATAATTTCATCTGATTTTTTGGTATTACTGCGCCTGGCGGTGCATATACAGTTATTAAATCTTTTTTTGCATTTGGAGCTCCACAAACTACTTTTACGGTTTCTTCTTTTCCTATATCAACATCACATACTCTTAATCTATCGGCATTCGGATGTTGCTCTGCATTTAAAATTTTTGCAATAACAAATTCACTATTTGCAGTTGATTGACTTTCAAAGCTTTCTACCTCAAGACCAATATTAATTAATTTATCAATTATTTTTTTGTCATTATATTTTGTATCTAAATGTTGTTTTAACCAATCAATAGTAAATTTCATCTGCTCAGCCCTCTATAGCTTGAAGGCACATCTAAAGGATCAAATCCAAAATGATTTAACCATCTATAATCTGTTTCAAAAAATGCTCTTAGATCATTAATACCATATTTGAGCATTGCCAATCTATCTATGCCTATACCAAAAGCGTATCCTTGAAATTTTGAAGGATCTACTTTTACATTTTTAAGTACATTTGGATGAACCATACCACATCCTAAAATTTCTAACCACTTGTCTCCTTCTCCTATAATTATTTTATCATCCTTAAGCTCATAACCAATATCAACTTCAGCAGATGGTTCAGTAAAAGGAAAATGGCTTGGCCTAAATCTCATTTTAATTTTATTAACCTCAAAAAATTCTTTTATAAAATAATTTAGGCATCCTTTTAAGTGGCCCATATTTATATTTTTATCAATATGAAGACCTTCTACTTGATGAAACATTGGTGCATGAGTTTGATCACTATCAGATCTATAAGTTCTTCCTGGAGCAATAATTTTAAATGGAGGCTTACCGCTTAACATTGTTCTAACTTGAACGGGAGATGTATGAGTTCTAAGTAAAAATTCTTTTTTATTATCTAAATAAAATGTATCGTGCATATCTCTTGCAGGATGATTGTCTGGTGTATTTAAAGCAGTAAAATTATTATATTCATTCTCAACATCGGGGCCTTCTTGAACGCCAAAACCAATTTCAGAAAATATTGATGATATTTCATCTATGACTTGAGATACCGGATGTATTTTACCTTGATTAAAACTTCTTTCTGGCAAAGTAACATCCACTTGTTCGTTTTGAAGCTTTAAATTTATATCATTTATTTCAATATCCTGAATTTTTTTTTCAATTGAGCTTTGTAATTCATCTTTTACTGAATTTAAATCTGAAGCAAATTTTTTTCTATCTTCCACAGGAATGGAACCCATCTTTTTAAATTCATTTGAAATTTTTCCATTCTTCCCAAATAATTCAGATTTTAATTGGTTAACAGTATTGAGATCTGAATTATCTTTAAGCTTACTTAAATATTCTTCTTTAATTTTTATAATATCTGACATTTTACTAGATTATTTCTAAAGTTCAGAAAAACAATAGAGAAGATTAGTTTAAAGCAGATTGAGCTTTTTTAACGATAGTTTTGAATGCTTCTGGATTGTCATATGCTATTTCTGCTAGAATTTTTCTATCCAGTTTTATTCCAGATTTACTTAGTCCATTAATGAATTTTGAGTAAGTAAGACCTTCTGCTCTTACTCCAGCATTAATTCTTTGTATCCATAATGATTTAAAATCTCTTTTTTTATTTCTTCTATCTCTATAAGCATATTGCATAGCCTTTTCCATTGCTTGTCTTGCAACTCTTATAGTATTTTTTCTTCTTCCCCACTGACCTTTAACAGCTTTTAAAACCTTTTTATGCTTAGCATGACTTGTTACACCTCTTTTAACTCTTGCCATTTTATCCTCTTAGACTGTAAGGCATATATGATTTAACAATTTTTCCATCTTGCTTTGACATAATTGTTGTGCCTCTTTGTTTTCTTATTTGTGAATTTGATCTCTTTATCATGCCATGTCTTTTACCAGCCTGAGGCATTACAACTTTTCCTCTGGCTGTTATTTTAAATCTTTTTTTTGCTGAGCTTTTAGTTTTAAGTTTTGGCATAATTGTGAGGGTTTATACAAATAATAATATTATTTTACAACCTCAATTATTGCTTATAAAGGCTGAATAACCATAATCATTTGTTTACCATCAAACTTTGGCTGAAGCTCAACTCTTCCAATTTCTTGCATATCTTGTTTAATTTTATCCATTAGTTCATTTCCAAGATGTGAGTGTTGCAATTCTCTTCCTTTAAATTTTATTGTAAACTTCACTTTATCTCCTTTTGACAAAAATTTTTGTGCGTTTTTTATCTTAAAAGTATAATCATGAACTTCGGTTACTGGTCTAAGCTTAATTTCTTTTAGTTCAATTTTTTTTTGCTTTTTCTTTGCTTTGTTTGCTTTTTTTTGTGCATCATATTTATATTTACCCATATCCATTATTTTACAAACTGGAGGTTTTACATTTGGAGAGATTTCAATTAAATCTAGTCCTTCATTTTTAGCTTTTCTAATAGCTTCACTTAAAGTTAAAACTCCTAGATTTTCTCCATTACTTGAAATTACTTGTACATCTGGAGACATAATTCTATTATTTGATCTTGGTCCCCTATCCTTTGTTCTTCTTTGAAAATAATTTTGTTTGAAATCTGCCACTTAGTTCGAGGGTGCTTTGCTTAAATCAGAGAATTTTTTTAAGAATAAATTTAATTCCATATTTTCTTGTTTATTAGAATCCAATCTTCTAATAGTTACAGTATTGCTGTCAACTTCTTTTTTTCCACATATAAGTAAAATAGGTATTTTTGATAAAGAATGTTCTCTTATTTTATAGTTTAAGTTATGATTTTTTAGGTCAACCTCTGAATTAATTCCTACTTTTTTTATTTTTTGATTAACTTCTTTTGCATAGTTATCAAAATCTTCGGACACTGGAATTACCATAGTTTGAAGTGGTGATATCCAAAAAGGAAGTTTGCCAGAATAATTTTCTATTAATATACCTATAAATCTTTCTAATGATCCAAACAAAGCTCTATGTAGCATAACAGGTACTTTTTTGGATCCATCTTTATCAACAAATGATGCACCAAGCCTTTCGGGTAAATTTAAATCTACTTGAAGTGTTCCACATTGCCAGTCTCTTCCAATCGCATCCCTTAATACGAATTCTATTTTGGGTCCATAAAATGCACCTTCTCCTTTATTTGTACTATATTCAAGTTTAGAGGCTTTAATTGCTTCTAACAAAGCTTTTTCAGATTTATCCCAAACATTATCTTCCCCAACACGTACATCTGGTCTATCTGAATATTTTAAAATTACATTTTCAAAACCTAGATCTTTATAAATTTCTAAAATTAAATTAGTAACGTTTAAACATTCCTCAGTAATTTGATCTTCAGAGCAAAATATATGTGCATCATCTTGCGTAAATGCTCTTACTCTTAAAAGCCCGTGTAATGCCCCTGATGGCTCATATCTATGAACTTTTCCAAACTCTGACATTTTAAGTGGTAAATCTCTATAACTTTTTAGTCCTTGGTTAAAAACCTGAACACATCCCGGACAATTCATTGGTTTAATTGCAAATACTTTTTCATCAGGAGTTGTTGATGTATACATATTTGCTCCAAATTTTTCCCAATGTCCTGACTTTTCCCACAAGCTTCTATCTAAAATTTCTGGAGTATTAATTTCTTTATACCCTGCTTCATCTTGTTTTGCTCTCATATAAGAAATTAATTTTTGAAATAAATTCCAACCTTTTTCGTGCCAAAAAACTGAGCCTGGGCTTTCTTCTCTAAAATGAAATAAATCCATTTCTTTTCCTAATTTTCTATGATCTCTTTTTTCTGCTTCTTCAATTCTATTCAAATATTCATCCAGATCTTTCTGTGTAGACCAGCTAGTCCCATAAATTCGTTGTAGCATTTCATTATTTGAGTCTCCTCTCCAATAAGCACCAGATACTTTTGTAAGTTTAAAATATTTTCCAATTTTTCCAGTAGAGGTCAAATGAGGTCCTTTACATAGATCGTGCCATTTTCCATGGAAGTAAACGGAAACCTCTTCTTCTTTTGGGATATCTTTAATTATTTCAGCCTTATAAATTTCCCCTGCTTTTTTAAAGTGCTCTACAGCCTTGTCACGTTTCCATACTTCTCTATGAGTGGGCTCATCTCTCTCTACAATCTCTAGCATTTTTTTTTCTATTTTTCTTAAATCTTCTTCTGTAAATGGTTCTTTTCTTGCAAAGTCATAATAAAATCCATTTTCAATTACTGGTCCAATAGTAACTTGTGTTCCAGTAAAAAGTTCTTGCACAGCCATTGCTAGTATATGTGCTGTATCATGTCTTATTGTTTCTAATCCTTCTTTATCTTTTGATGTATAAATTTTGACTGAACAATCTTTATCTATTTCACAATTTAAATCTTTTAAATTTCCATCTACACTTATTATTAAAGCTTGTTTAGAAAGTGATTTGCTAATTTTTTCAGCAACCTGCAAACCTGTTACTTTATCCTTAAAATTTAAACTTTTTCCGTCAGGTAGTTTTATATTAGGCATTTATGATATTAATTTTATATATTCTGAATAAGTAGAAAAACACATTTTTTCAACATTAAATTTTTTAATTACATTTTTTCTACCCTCAATACCCATAGATTTCAACGTTGTTTCATCTAATTCAAATATATGAGCCAATTTATCACTTAATGCAATTGTATCTCCGGCTTTGAATAAAAAACCAGTTTTGTTATCAATTATTGTTTCTTTTGATCCGCCAATATCACTTGCAATTATTATTTTTTCCATTGCTTGCGCCTCGACTGCAACTCTTCCAAAAGCTTCGGGTTCTATAGAACAATTTGTAACAATGTTTGAAATTTTATATGCCAAAGGCATTTGCTCACAATTATCAATGAATAATACATCTTGAATTAGTCTATATTGTTCAACAAGCCTTTGAATTTTTTTTTTATATATTTTTCTTCCCTGGTCGCTTCCTAAAATAATTGCAAAAAATAATTTTTCAGGATTTTTCTGCTTAAAAATATTTAAAGATTCAATAAACATTTCATGACCTTTCCAAGAAGTTAGTCTTCCTGGAAAAAGAATAATTTTTTTTTGATAGAAGCTTAAAGTCTTATCTATTTTCCATTCATTCATTAATTTTAATTCTGCTTCATTTTTTATTTTTGTTGAGTCGAAATATTCTAAGTTTATTCCTCTAAATATAGTTAATAGTTTTTGATTCTTATTTAAATAATTAGAATAATTTTCATTAATATGAGAAAAAATAAAATTTGATCCCGCAATGATTAAATCAGATTTTACCATAACTGAATTATAAAATTTCTTGATTGAACTATTAAAATTATAAGTTCCATGAAAAGTTGTAACAAACTTTCTTCTAGCAATCTTAGATGCAATTAAGCATGACCAAGCAGGTGCGCGACTTCTTGCATGAACAATATTTATTCCGCAAAAAAAAATAATTGCTGTTAAAATTATTGTATTTAAAAAAATAAGAATGGGGTTTTTACTCTGAACCGGCAATCTAATTAGTTTTACTTTTTTTTTATCTATATATTTTATTAAAGGACCACCGCTCGTAACTATATATGATTTAGCTTTTCTTTCATGTAAATAATGAGCCAAATCATAACATCCAGTTTCAGCTCCCCCATAACCTAATTTTGGAATAACTTGTAAAACTTTTAATTTAGAAGACATTTGATAGAATTATATATTAAGAATTTACCTAGATAAACTTTAATGAATAAATATAAATTTTTAAAAATATCATCATCTAAAAAAATTAGGTATTTGACCAATAAATACAAAGAAATACCATACGTTGTTTTTCTCCACGGATTTATGTCTGACGTGGAAGGAGATAAGCCAAAAAAAATATTAAGATATTGTAAAAAAAAAAAGATAGGTTTTCTTGCAGTAGAATATTCTGGACATGGAAAATCTTCAGGCAAATTTACAAATGGAAATGTTAGTAAATGGACAAACGAGGTAAAAATAGCAATTCATAAAATTCTAAAAAAAAATAAATTTTTTCTGGTTGGCTCAAGTATGGGTTCTTGGATAGCTTTAAATCAATTTAAATTCTTTTCTAATCAAATATTAGGTTTTTTGGGAATAGGTTCTGCCCCAGAATTTTTAGAAAATTTAATGTGGAAAAAATTTAATAATAAAATTAAAAATGAAATTAAAAAAAAAGGAATTTATAATTTAAAGTATGGAAATTATGAATATCCTATTACTTATCAATTAATTAAAGATGGAAGAAAAAATAAAGTTTTAAATAAAAAAATTATAAATAAAATTTATGTTACTATGATTCATGGAAAGAAAGATGAAGTGGTTCCAGTAAGTTATTCTAGAAAAGTTCTTAAAGTTTTTAAAAACGCTAATAAAAAATTATTAATAATAAAAAACGGTGACCATAGCCTCTCATCAAAAAGGAATTTAAATAAAATTACAAAGGAGTTAAATAATATTATTTCTAATTATATTTAGATAGCAATATTAATTTTATCTTTGATAGTTATTGGATTATCAATTTTATCTAACATCTCTTTTGGACACACTTGATAGAAGTGATTTATCTCATTTTTATAATCAAAAATAATTCTTTCAGCTATCTTTGATTTTGTTTCCTCAAAATGTTTCTGGACTAAATTTTTTAATAAATTTCTCCAGTATTCAGTTTCTAATCTTTGCCAAACAACTGTTTCAGGATTAACTTTTTTTTCAAATTCATTCTTTTCATCATAAATAAATGCCATTCCACCTGTCATGCCTGCTGCAAAATTATCTCCCACATGACCAAGAATAACAACTGTTCCACCTGTCATATATTCGCAGCCATTTGAATCACAGCCTTCGATTACTGTGATTGCCCCTGAGTTTCTTACAGCAAATCTTTCACCAGCTTTTCCTGAAGCAAATAAACTTCCTGATGTTGCACCATATAATACTGTATTTCCAATAATTGTATTTTCACTAGAAATTAAATTACTATCTTTTGGTAATTTAATTGAAATCGAAGCCCCAGACAAACCTTTGGCCACGTAATCGTTTGCATCACCTTCAAGTAAAAGTTTTAAACCTTTAATTCCAAATGCACCAAAAGATTGTCCAGCTGAACCTTTAAACTTTAGAGTTAGAAAATCTTCTTTGAGTTTTTCATGACCATATTTTTTTAATAAATAGTAAGAGATTCTTGTACCAACTGCCCTATGAGTATTTTTTATTTTAAACTCTTTATCGATTATATTTATTTTTCCAATTTTATCTTCGATTTGAGGTAATATTTCTTGGTCCAGAGTGTTGGGAATTTTATTAATATCTTTTTTTTCACAATATCTTTTGAAATTCCCAGGATCAGGCAAAATAAAAAGAGGGTGCAAATCTAAATCATCTAAATTTGAAGATCCGGTACTGACTTGTTTTAATAAATCTGTTCTTCCAATAATTTCATTTAATGTTTTAAAGCCTAATTCAGCTAATATTTCTCTTACTTCTTCTGCAATAAATTTAAATAAATTTACAACTTTTTCTGGAGTACCGCTAAATTTTTCTCTTAATTTTTCATCTTGTGTACAAACTCCAACTGGGCAGGTATTAGAGTGACACTGTCTAACCATAATACATCCCATTGCAACTAAAGCTGTAGTTGCTACTCCATATTCTTCAGCTCCCATCATCGCAGCAATAACAACATCTCTTCCTGTTTTTATTCCACCATCAGTTTTTAAAGTAACGCTATGTCTCAAATTATTTAAAATCAAAACCTGATTAACTTCTGTTAATCCCATCTCCCAAGGTATTCCTACATACTTTACACTTGTTTGTGGAGTAGCGCCTGTTCCTCCGTTATGCCCTGAAATTAAAATTATATCTGCTTTAGCTTTTGCAACTCCCGCTGCAATTGTTCCTATTCCTGATGATGCAACTAACTTAACTGCTACTCTGGCTTTTGGGTTTACCTGTTTTAAATCATAAATTAATTGAGCTAAATCTTCTATTGAATAGATATCATGGTGTGGAGGTGGTGATATAAGTGTTACCCCTGGTGTAGAATGTCTTAGTTTAGCAATTTCATCTGTTACTTTAAAACCTGGCAGTTGTCCTCCCTCACCAGGCTTTGCTCCCTGAGCAATTTTAATTTCTATCTCATTACAATTATTTAAATAATTAATTGTTACACCAAATCTTGCTGACGCAATTTGTTTAACTCTAGAATTTGCATTATCATTATTTTTTAATAGAGTGAATCTTTTTTCATCTTCTCCACCTTCGCCACTGCATGAAGCGCCTTTAATTCTATTCATTCCTATAGCTAAGGTTTCATGAGCTTCTTTTGATAAAGCACCATGAGACATGCTACCACTTCCAAACCTTTTTAATATTTCTGCTACTGGCTCAACTTCAGAAATATCAATTGAAGATTTTAAATATCTTTTTCTAAAATCAATTAAATCTCTTAAATTGATTGGCGGAAGATCATAAATTCCTTTTGTATATTTTTTATAAGTATCAAATGAATTATTAGTTACAGCGCTTTGAAGTAAATGAATTAATTTACCTTGATATTGATGCGTTTCTCCATTTTTTCTGTATTTATAAATTCCTCCAATTGGTAAAATATTGTCATTGTTTTGAAATGCTTCCTTGTGAATATTTTTTATCTTCTTTTCTATCCCAACTAATCCAATACCTGAAATTTTTGAGGTTACTCCATGAAAATATTCTGATACGATAGTCCGACTTAATCCAAGAGCTTCAAAATTACACCCACCTCTATAAGAACTTAAAACTGAAATTCCCATTTTAGACATTATCTTCAAAAGTCCAGAGTTTACTGATTTAATATATCTTTCAATGCACTCCTCATACCTAAACTTTCCAAAAAGTTTTTTTTCATATCTTTGATATAAACTATCTAAAGCTAAATATGGGTTAATAGTTGTTGCACCAACTCCTAAAATTGTTGCAAATGAATGTGTATCTAAAGCTTCTCCAGTTTGTACATTTATAGAAACATATCCTCTTAACTTTTTTTTAATTAAATGCTTATTAATAGCGCCTACACACAAAAGCATTGGAATCGCAATTTTTTCTTCTGATACGTCCATATCAGTCAATACTAATTGTGTTGCACCTTGTCTTACTGCAATTTCAGATTCCTTTATAATTTTATCCAAAGACTCAACTAAAGAACTATCTTGCAAAAAAGTACAATCAATGGTTTTTGAATTTTGTCCAAAAAATTTAACAAATTTTGTAAATTGTGAATTTGATAAAATAGGGCTTTCTAAAACATAAATATTATCTTTTGTTAATTTATCAAAATTCAATATGTTTCCTAAATTACCAAATCTGGTTTTTAAACTCATAACTTTATTTTCTCTTAAGGAGTCAATTGGGGGATTTGTAACTTGACTAAAATTTTGTCTAAAAAAATGATACAATGGCCTATATCTATCAGATAGAACTGCAAGTGGAGTATCATCACCCATAGAACCAACTGCTTCTTTAGCATCCTCAGCCATTGGATGTAAAATCATTTCCAAGTCTTCTATGCTTATTCCAAATGCATGTTGTCTTTTTCTTAAATCTGCTCCAGAAAAAATAAATTTTTCCTTATCAATTGTAATTTTTTTATCTAAATCTACTATTTGACTATTAAAATGTTTAAATTCTTTTGCTAAATAATTTTTAATTTCGTTATTGTTAAAAACCTTACCCTTGTTTATTCTTATTCCAATAATTTCACCAGGGCCTAGTCTTCCTTTAGAAATAATTTTTTTTTCATCTAATTCGATCATTCCAGTTTCAGATCCTGCAAAAAGAAGTTTATCTTTTGTTATAGTATATCTTAAAGGACGAAGACCATTTCTATCATTTGCTGCTATTGCCCATTCATTATCTGTAGCAGCTATTGCTGCTGGACCATCCCAAGGTTCCATTGTGCTATTTAAAAAATTAAATAATCTTTGATGATCTCTTGGTAAAATTTTACTTTTTTTAGACCATGCATCTGGAATCAGCATTAATTTTGCCAAAGGTGCAGATTGGCCTGATATATTTAGTAATTCAAAAACATTATCTAAGGCTGCTGAATCAGAAGCTCCTGGTTGTATTACTGGTTTTAAATTCTCTATATTTTCAAATAATGGGCTTTCCATTTCATCTTCATGAACTTTCATCCAGTTACAATTTCCTCTAAAAGTATTTATTTCTCCATTATGAGCAATAGCTCTAAATGGTTGTGCTAAATCCCAACTTGGAAATGTATTGGTAGAAAATCTTTGATGAAAAATTGCATATCTTGATATAAATCTTTCATCCTTTAGATCGGGGTAAAAATCAGATAATGCCTCTGCTAAAAACATTCCTTTGTAAATTATCGATTTTGAACTTAAAGAACATATATAAAAACCCTCTATGTTGCTTTTTATAATTTGATTTTCAATTTTTCTTCTAATCTCATAAAGTTTTCTTTCTAAATCTTTATCTGCTAATTTTTTATCATTATGTTTAAAGAGTATTTGAGTAATTTCTGGTCTGTTGCTGTTTGCTTTATCACCTAAAACTTTTGTGTTTATTGGAACTTGTCTCCAGCCATAAATTTTAAAATTTGATTTGGTAAGCTCTTTTTCAACAATGGTCTTGCAGTCTTCTTGAACACTAAAATTATCTCTAGGCAAAAAGATCATTCCAACACATATCTCAGAATTATCGTGTTTATGTCCTTTAGTTTCTATCTTTTCTGAGAAAAAATCGTATGGAATTTCAACATGAATTCCTGCTCCATCCCCTGTTTTGCCATCAGCATCAACAGCACCTCTGTGCCATACAGCTTTAAGAGCTTCAATTCCATACTCTACAATCTTTCTTAATTTTTTTCCTTCTGTGGAAGCGACTAACCCAACCCCGCATGCATCATGTTCCATATCTTTTGAATAAACATGATTATTTTTCAAAATTTTAAGATTTTTTTTATAATTTGTTATCATGCAACTTTAGCTTTTTTACTTTCTTTCTTTTCTAAATAGTTTTTAATAGAAGTTGCTGCTTCTCTTCCATCTCTAATGGCCCAAACAACTAAAGAAGCACCTCTTATAATATCTCCTGCTGCAAATACTCCTGGTAAGTTTGTCTCCATAGTATCAAAATCAACTTTAATTGTTCCCCATGTACTTACTTTTAAATCTTTTTCTTTAAATAGATTTGGAAGATTTTCTGGATCAAATCCAAGAGCTTTAATTATAATATCTGCTTTTAATATAAATTCTGAATTATTTTCAACAAGTGGTTTTCTTCTTCCGCTTTCATCAGGATCACCTAATTTCATTTTATCCACAAGTACATTTTCAATTTTAGTTGTTCCATTAAATTTTTTTGGGTTTGACAGCCAAATAAATTCAACACCCTCTTCCTCTGCATTAGAAACTTCTCTTGCAGAACCTGGCATATTTTCTCTATCTCTTCTATATAAACATTTTACTGATTTTGCATTTTGCCTAACCGAAGTTCTAACACAATCCATTGCTGTATCTCCGCCACCAATAACAATTACATCTTTTCCTTCTACATTGAGTTTGCCATTATCGAATTCTTCAACTTTATCACCTAAACCTTTTCTATTTGATGCAGTTAAAAAATCCATTGCAGGAAAAATATTTTCTAAACTATTACCTGGGATTTCTATTTCTCGAGCTTTATAAACACCAGTAGCAATAAGAATAGCGTCATGTTTTTCTTTTAATTCATTTAGTGTTGCATCCTTTCCAACTTCAAAATTTTGAATAAATTTAATACCTCCTTTTTTTAAAAGATTTGTTCTTCTCTCAACTACAAATTTTTCTAATTTAAAATTTGGAATGCCGTATATAAGAAGACCTCCTGCACGATCATATCTATCATAAATTGTTACTTGATAACCTTGTTTTCTTAATTGTTCAGCACAAGCAAGACCTGCTGGTCCTGCACCTATTATTCCTATTGATTGTTTTTTTTCTATTCTAACCTTTATAGGTTCAACCCATTTATTCTCCCATGCGTTTTCTGTAATAAATTTTTCTACAGATCCTATTGTAACTGTTCCGTGTCCTGATTGCTCAATTACACAATTTCCTTCACATAATCTATCTTGTGGGCAAATTCTTCCACAAACTTCGGGCATATTATTTGTGCTTTGAGCCAATTCATAAGCATCTTTAAGCCTTCCTTCAGCAGTAAGTTTTAACCAGTCAGGTATATTGTTGCTTAAAGGACAATGTACTTGGCAAAAAGGAACTCCACATTGGGAACATCTACTGGATTGTTCTTTTGCTTTTTCATTAATAAATTCCCTATAAATCTCATTAAAATCTTCTTTACGATCTAAAACCTCCCTTTTAGGAGGATTTTGCTGTTCTAATTTTACAAATTTAAGCATTTTATCTGTCATATAATAGGCAGCATATAGCATAATTTATAAGGATAAATAGAGAAAAGGGTAATAAGTACTGACTATAAATCTTGTTATTTGTTATATTTTATAAGGTTTTAGATAAACTCGCATGACTGTTATGCTTTCACGTAATTGCTTCAATTTACGGTTATATTGTTTTTTAGAAATAAATCAAAATGATTTCAAACTACTTAGAAATTCTTATTTTATCAATTGTTCAAGGAATTTCAGAATTTATACCAGTTAGTTCCTCTGCTCATTTAATAATATTTTCAAATATTATTAATTTTTCAAATAAATCACTTATATTTGATGTTGGATTACATTTAGGATCATTACTTGCAATAGTATATTATTTTAAAAAAGAATTACTAAATATTTCAAATGATAAAAAATTATTCAATTTACTTTTAATTGGTTCAATTCCGTTAATATTGGTTGGATATATTTTTTATTCAACAGGTATAATTAATTCTTTTAGAAATCTTAAAGTAATTGCATGGACCACTTTAATTTTTGGTATTTTAATGTATTTTGCAGATACTTTTAAAATTAAAAAAAATATAAAAAAAGATTTAACAATTAAGAATATTTTAATCATTGGAATACTGCAAATTCTCGCAATTATACCTGGTGTAAGTAGAGCTGGAATAACAATTACTGCTGGCAGATTTTTAAATTTTGATAGACATGACTCAACAAAAATATCTTTTTATTTATCTATACCAGCTTTAATGGGAGCAAGCGTACTTTCTTTAAAAGATGCAGTAAATGAAAGTTTGGAAATTAATTTTTTTCTTATTATTTCAATAATTTTATCTTTTATTTTTTCATATCTGACAATTAAGTATTTTTTAATTTATACTAAAAAGTTTTCTTTAAAATTTTTTGTAGTTTATAGAATTATTTTATCTATAATAATTTTTTCAATTATCTATTATTAGTTTTTTTTAATTCGGGTAATATTTGCGAAAAAATGACACCAGCAAGAATAAATGTACAACCTATTATATTATCGATCTCTAAATATTGATTTAAAATTATCCAGGCGGCTATAGCTGCAAATACACTCTCTAAAGAAAAAATAATTGCTGATGGGGATGGTGCAATATTCTTTTGAGCATATATTTGTAATGTAAAAGCAATCCCACCTGATAATACGCCTGCATATATTATCGATACTGATTCATTTAAAATATTTGCTAAAGATATATTTTCAAAGAAAAAACCAAACAAGAATGAAAATGAAGCTACAACGAGTGCCTGAAGGGCTCCAAAAAATAATGGTATATCAAAAATTTTAATAAATTTACCAATAAAAATTATATGAAGAGCCCAAAAAAATGCACACAATATAACCAAACTATCACCAAATCTTACTGTTGCATTAGAAAAGTCACTCAATAAATAAACTCCTCCAACACATAAAATTGCAGAGGGCCATATACTCCAGTGTATTTTTTTTTTATAAAATATATAAAGTATTATTGGAACCATTGGTACGTAAAAAACAGTGAAAAATGCTGCATTAGCAATGTCTGTATAAAGTAGCGCAGCTTGCTGAACAAATGTACCTAAAAATAAAAATAAGCCAATCCAGAAAAGTAATTTAAAAAATTCATTTCTATTATTATTTATTTGCTTAATAATTTTTGAATTTTCATAAATTAATGCAATCGGAATTATAGATAGAAAACCTATAAAAAATCTTGCTCCATTAAATGTAAGAGGTCCTATTTTATCCATTCCAGTATCTTGGGCAATAAATGTTGTTCCCCAAATAAATGTGCAAAGTAATGCACTAATTAATGATAAGGATTTAGACATAGACTGAATTAAAAAGCCAAATTATAGGCGAAGTTCTTTCCTAAATTTTCTTTTAATGAATTACAAAACTTAGCCGCTTCTGCTCCATCTATAATTCTATGGTCATATGAAAGTGATATTGGCAATACTGTTCTTGCAAGAAACTTATCCTTAATAAAAATTTGTTTTTTATAGGATCTACCAACACCAAGGATTGCAACTTCAGGATAATTTATTATTGGTGTAAAATAGGTACCACCAATACCTCCAAGACTTGTTATAGTTATTGACCCTCCAAAAAATTCCTTTTTATTTATTTTTAAATTTTTACTAAGCTCACTCACATTTTTTAATTCTTCTGCTATTTCTTTTACTTTCATTTGATCTACATTTCTAATTTTTGGAACCATTAAACCGTGAGGAGTATCAACTGCAATACCTATATGAAAATATTTTTTTAAAGTAATTTTTCCATCTTTAACATTGTCAATTGAAGAATTAAATGTAGGAAATTTTTTTAAATTATTAGTTAATGCTTTTGCTATAAATGCAAGAGGTGTAATTTTAATTTTATTTCCAGAAACTGTATCAATTAATTTTGTTCTGAAGTCCTCAAGCTCTGTTATGTCGACTTCATCATGATGAGTAACATGTGGAATTGTATTCCAAGAATTTGAAAGATGAGGAGCTGCCAATCTTTTTACTCTAGGCATATCAATTATTTCTATATTTCCAAAATCAGAATGGTTAAATTCAGATTTAAATTGAGTCTCTACTTTTGCTTGAGATTTATTTAAATTTTTATTTACAAAATTTTTTACGTCTTCCTCAGTTATTCTACCTTCTCTTGCAGATCCTTCAATTTCTGAAATATTTGCACCAAGCTCTCTTGCAAATTTTCTTATTTTTGGAGTAGTAAATATTTTTTTATTTTCTGACATAATTTAAAGTTTTGTAGGAATTGTTTTATTCGGGTCAATATTATATTTTTTTATGGCTTCGTTAGCATATTTTGATGGTATTAATTGTTCTTTGGCTAAAACACTCAGTGAATAAGCTACAATATGCTCTTTATCAACTTCAAAAAACTTTCTTAAATTTTTTCTAGTATCACTTCTTCCATAGCCATCTGTACCAAATGAGTAAAAACTTTTTTTAGTAAAAGGCCTAATTTGATCTGAATTCAATCTTATGTAGTCTGAAGCTGAAACTATTGGCCCTTCAGTTGAAGAAAGACATTTTTCTATATGGCTTTTTTTATTTGTTTTATCTGGATTAAGTAAATTATATCTTTCTACCTCTATAGCTTCTTTTCTAAGCTCGTTATAACTTGTAACACTCCATACATCACTATCTATTTTATAATCTTTTTCTAATATTTCTGCTGCAGCAATAATTTCTCTTAGAATGGTCCCAGATCCTAATAATTGTATTTTAGTTTTTTTATTTTTATTAAATTCTTTAAATTTATACATACCTTTTAAGATATCTTCCTCTATATTTTTTTCTTTTGGTATTTCAGGATGAGGATAATTTTCATTCATTGTAGTAATATAATAAAAAATATTTTCTCTCTTTTCATACATTCTTCTTAGACCTTCTCTAAAAATTACAGCTAACTCGTAAGAAAAAGTTGGATCATATGAAATACAATTTGGTACTACAGAAGACAATATATGGCTATGTCCATCACCATGTTGAAGACCTTCTCCCGACAGTGTTGTGCGTCCTGCAGTCGCTCCAATTAAAAATCCTCTTGTTTGATTATCTCCTGCAGCCCAAACAAAGTCGCCAGTTCTTTGAAAGCCAAACATAGAATAAAATATATATATTGGTATCATCGAGATATCATGATTTACATATGATGTGCCGGCTGCAATCCAGGATGAAATAGCACCAGCTTCTGTTATTCCTTCTTCTAAAACCTGACCTTTTATATCCTCACGATAAGAGCTTAATTGTTCTGAGTCAACTGGTTCATATTTTTGACCTTCATGAGCATATATTCCTATTTTTTGAAACAAACCCTCCATACCAAAAGTTCTAGCTTCATCTGGAATTATTGGAACTAGTCTTGGAGCTACATTTTTATCCCTCATAAGATTTGTCAACATTCTAACTAATACCATTGTTGTAGACATTTCTTTTTCTCCTGTAGATTCTTTCATTTTTGCAAATATATCTTTTGGTGGAGTTTTTATAGCTTTAGCAAATGATGACCTTTCTGGTAAGTTTCCACCTAATTTAATTCTACATTCTTTTAAGTATTTTATTTCTGGTGAATTATCATCGGGTCTATAATATTGAATATTTCTTACTTGCTCATCTGTTAAAGGCACATCAAATCTATCTCTATAATACAACAAATCTTCTTCATCTAATTTTTTTTGTTGGTGAGTTGTATTCATACTTTCACCCGACTTGCCCATTCCATAGCCTTTTATAGTTTTAGCTAGAATTATAGTTGGTGTACCTTTATTCTGCATAGCAGCGTGATAAGCGGCATAAACTTTGTGTGGATCATGTCCACCCCTGTTAAGTTTCCATATATCTTTATCTGTCATTTGAGAAACCATATCTAAAAGTTCTTTATACTTTCCAAAAAATTTCTCTCTTACATATTTTCCTCCTTTTGCTTTGAATGCTTGATATTCTCCATCAACTGCTTCTCCCATTCTTTTAATTAACAATCCAGATTTGTCTTTGGCTAACAATTGGTCCCAGTAAGAACCCCAAATAACTTTAATTACATTCCAACCAGCTCCTCGAAATATTCCTTCAAGTTCTTGAATTATTTTTCCATTGCCTCTTACTGGACCATCCAACCTTTGTAGGTTACAATTTACTACAAAAATTAAGTTATCTAGTTTTTCTCTAGCTGCTAATCCTATGGCTCCTAAAGATTCTGGTTCGTCAGTTTCGCCATCTCCCAAAAAGCACCAAATTTTTCTTCCTTCATCTTTTAACAATCCTCTATTGATTAAATATTTATTAAATCTAGCTTGATAGATTGACATTATTGGGCCAAGACCCATTGACACTGTAGGAAATTGCCAAAATTTTGGCATTAACCAAGGATGAGGATAGGAAGATAGCCCACCTGGTTTAACTTCTTGTCTAAAACGGTCTAATTCTTTTTCATTAATTCTACCTTCAAGAAAAGCTCTTGCATACATTCCAGGTGCACTATGGCCTTGAAAGTAAATTAAATCTCCACCAAATTTATTATTTTTTGCTCTCCAAAAATGATTCATACCAATATCATATAGAGTAGCAGCTGAGGCAAATGTTCCAATATGACCTCCAAGTTCTGGATTTTTTTTATTTGCTCTAACAACCATTGCTGCTGCATTCCATCTAATCAGAGATCTTATTTTTCTTTCTAAATTTTGATCTCCAGGAGATTTTACCTCTTCCTCTGGTTTTATAGTATTAATATAAGGAGTGTTTCTTGATAATATTAAATCTGAACCTTCCTTATAAGAATGTTCAATAAGTTGCTTAATTAAAAATTGAGCTCTATTTTTTCCATCTTTTTCTAAAACTGCGGAAAGAGACTCTAGCCATTCTTTTGTTTCTATTGGATCTATATCTCCATCTTTAGAGACTTGAATAATTGATTCATTCTTTTTATCAACTTTACTTTTATCAACTTTTTTTTCTTTTTCTAAAGTCTTTTCTGCTTGTTGGATAATTTTTTCTGTATCTACAGGTAATTTATCTTGATTTGATTTTTCTTTTTCTTCTTTACCTTCAATTTGGTCTCCAGAAACTTCGATAAGCACGTCACCTTTTGAAACTTTATCTCCAATTTTCACATTGATATTTTCAACAACACCTTCAATTGTAGAAGGAACCTCAACACTAGATTTATCACTTTCAAGAGTTACGATAGAATCGTTTTTTTTTATTTTATCCCCAGATTTTATTAAAATTTCTATAATTTCAACATTCTCAAAATCACCGATATCAGGAACTATTACCTTATTAGACATATAAATATTTATTTAAAAAAACTTATTAAAAGTTTCATTTTAGACATATTTATATCTTTTTTTAGTCATTCTTAAATGTGTAAATTGAGCTATGTTAACAAAGTTAACACATATTATTAATAAATTTAGCCTTTCTTATAAAAACAAAAATATAGATAGTAGATTTTGGATACAAAAAATATTGCTTAAAAAAAGGTACAGAATTAATTAAATATTAAATATTTATTGTTTAAATTTTTACTTATTCATCTATATTGTTATTAAGGGCTGCTAGCTCAATTGGATAGAGCGCAGAGCTACGGACTCTGAGGTTGAGGGTTCAAGTCCTTCGCGGCCCACCAAAATTATGAAAGTATCTTTACAAAAATCTGTTATATTTTTTTTTATAATTATTTTTATATTTTTAATTTCAGTTACATTATTAATTTAAAAATTTAATATTTTAATTCATTTAAATTTATAAATTCATTAAGTATTTCTGGATTAGCTAATGCTTCTTTATTTTTTACAGTATTACCTTCAATAATATTTTTTACTGATAGTTCTGCTATTTTTCCATTTTTTGTCCTAGGAATATCTTTAACTTTAAGAATTTTATTGGGAGTGTGTCTAGGAGAAGCATTAATTCTAATTTGTGATTTTATTCTTATAATCAAATCTTCATTAAGTGGATAGTTATGATTCATTACAACAAAAAGAATAATTCTAATATCGTTATCCCATGCTTGGCCTATAACTAAGGACTCTTTTATTTCTTTAAATTTTTCTACTTCGGAATAAATTTCTGATGTTCCAAGTCTTACTCCACCTGGATTTAAAGTTGTGTCAGATCTACCATATATTATAAAACCTCCTGAATTTTTAATTTCAGCATAATCACCATGATGCCAAATATTTTTAAATTTATTAAAATATGCCTCTTTAAACTTTATATTTTTTTTATCATTCCAAAATTTTAAAGGTATTGTTGGAAAAGCATTTTTACAAACTAATTCTCCTTTTTTATTTTTGATAGATTTACCAGCATCGTTAAATATATCGACATCCATACCTAAACCTTTATTCTGAATCTGGCCAGCAATAACTGGATCATAAATATTTCCAAGTACAAAACATGAAACAATATCAGTTCCTCCAGATATTGAGGCTAAATGTACATTTGATTTAATTTTCTTATATACAAATCTAAAACTATCTTTAGATAAAGGTGAACCGGTAGAACAAATTGTTCTTAATTTTTTTAGTTTATATTTTTTTTTATTTAAAACATTAGATTTATTGAGTGTATCTATATATTTTGCGCTAACTCCAAATAAAGTTATTTTTTCTTCATCAGCTAATTTAATTAATAAATCATCTCTTTTGTACATAGGAAAACCTTCAAATAGAACTATTGATGCCTTCGATGCTAAAGCACTTATTAACCAATTCCACATCATCCAGCCACATGTAGTAAAATAAAAAACATTATCGTTTTCTTTAATTTCACTGTGTAACTGATGTTCTTTAAGATGCTGTAACAAAACACCTCCAGATCTGTGACAAATACATTTTGGTTTTCCAGTGGTACCACTTGAGTATAATATTGACAGTTCATGTTCAAAATCAAATTTTTTAAATTCAAATTTTTCTAAATTTACTTTCATAATTGAATCCCAGGTAATGGATTTTATATTTTTTGGTTTATTTTTTTTTAATAGTGGTTTACCTGGATAACTTATTATTATTACATTTTTTATTGATTTAATTTTATTTAATATTAATGGTAATCTTTCAATAACATTGATCTCTTTTCCATTATAAAAATATCTATCACATATAATTAATACCTTTGGTCCTATTTGAGAAAATCTTTCAATCACACCATTTGTTCCGAAATCAGGAGAGCAAGAAGACCAGATTGACCCTATGGCTGATGTAGCTATAAATGACTCTACGGTTTCAATTATATTTGGCAAATATGCTACTACTCTATCTTTTTCTTTAACTTTAATTGATTTTAAAAAGGTAATTAATTTATATACATTATTATTTAACTCTCTCCAGGTTCTAACCTTCCTTGTACCATTTTCACTTATAAAAGTTATTGCTTTGCTGTCATCATTCTTTGAAAGTAAATTTTCTGCAAAATTAAGCTTAGAATTTTTAAGAAATTTATTTTTAAAAAAAATATTTGATTTTTCAAATTTTTGACTTTTAACTCCTTTAACTTTAGCAAAGTCCCATATGGAATTCCAAAATTTTTTTGGATTATTAATGCTCCATTTAAGTAGATTAGAATATTTTTGATTTGCTTTAAAATTGTATTTTGAAAATAAAAATTTTTCATATCTAAATAAATTAGATGTATTTTTTTGAGATCGTTTAGCTTTCCATAATATTTTTGTTTTCATTATTAAAATATATATTTAAATATTTTGAATTATGTTACTGTCTTTTTATAAAAAAATTAAAATGAGAACTTTTTCCTCAATGATTCGGTCATGTTTTATACTATTTTTGTTCTTCATCATTTACAACATATGGTAGTTTAAAAAAAAAATATACTAATTATTGAAATGCAAAAAGATAAAATTACTGCTGTTTTGGGTCCCACAAATACTGGGAAAACCTTTCAAGCTATTGAGACTATGCTTTCATTTGACACAGGAATGATCGGTTTTCCACTTAGACTGTTGGCTAGGGAGGTTTATGATAAAGTTATTCAAAAAATTGATCCAAAAAAAGTTGCACTTATAACAGGTGAAGAAAAAATAATACCATCTAACGCAAAATATTTCTTATGTACAGTCGAGTCTATGCCAATAGATAAAAATCTAGACTTTGTAGGAATTGATGAAATTCAAATGTGTTCTGATCATGAAAGAGGTCATATCTTTACAGATAGACTGCTTAACCTTAGGGGAGAAAAACTAACAATGTTTATGGGTTCAAATACAATTAAAAATATTATATCTAAACTAGAAGGTGATATAGAATTTATAAACAAAGACCGATTATCAAAACTTATTTATACCGGACACAAAAAAATTTCTCGAATAGAAACAAAAAGCGCAATAATTGCATTTTCAACTGAGGAAGTATACGCGATAGCAGAATTAATTCGAAGACAAAAAGGTGGTGCTGCTATAGTTATGGGATCCCTAAGTCCAAAAACTAGAAATGCCCAGGTTAATTTATATCAATCAGGAGATGTTGATTATTTAGTTGCAACTGATGCAATCGGCATGGGTATTAATATGGATTTAGATAATGTTTATTTTTCAAACTTAAAAAAATTTGATGGAAAAAAAATTAGAAGATTAAATTTATCTGAGATTGGACAAATTGCTGGAAGAGCAGGAAGATATCTAAATGATGGATCATTTGGAATTACAGGTGATGTTACAGAAATAAATTCTGAAGAAATAGATTTAATTGAAAATCATAAATTTGAAGAAATTAGAACACTTTATTGGAGAAATACCAAACTTAATTTTACTAGCCATTTAAGTTTATTAAAATCATTGGAAGAAAAACCAAATCATGAATGGCTTAGAAGAATTCATGAATGTGAAGATGAAAAAGTTTTAAAATACTTTATTAAAGAAAATAGTCATCAGGTTAATAGTCAAAATGAAAATCAAATAAAATTATTATGGGAATGCTGCCAAATTCCTGATTTTGTTAAAAAAAACTATGGTCATCATTTAGAGATTGTAAGCAAAATTTTTGAATTTTTAAATGAAAAAGAAGGAAAAGTTACAAATCAATATATGAAAAAACAATTAAAACAGTTAGATAAACTTGAAGGAAATGTAGATTCTATATCAAATAGGATAGCGAATGTTAGAACTTGGTCATATGTTTCAAATAAAGTTAATTGGGTAGAAAACCAAGATTATTGGATAGAAAGAACAAAAAATTTAGAAGATAAATTATCTGATAGATTACATGAGGAACTTACTAAAAGTTTTATAGATAAAAGGGCTAGCGTTTTGGCACGAGGACTTAAACAAGATGTAAACTTTAAAACAGAAATATTAGAGAATAGGAATGTATTAATAAATAATCAATTTATTGGTCAACTTAATGGTTTAAAGTTAGAACTTGATCTAAAAGCAGGGGCTTTAGATACTGATATAAAATCTTTAAAAAAAGCAGCAAAACAAAACGTAGAACCAGAAATATTAAATAGAATAGAACAAATAAAAAAAACGGGTTTGATTGAGTTAAAAGATAATTTTAAGATTTACTGGGGAGAATTTCCAGTTGCTAGTTTATCTCCTGGAAAAGATTATTTAAAACCTGAAATTAATCTAATAGTTGATGACATGGTAGAGAATGTTGAAAAAATAAATTTTAAAAAATTTTTACGAGATTGGATTAATAATAAAATAAATTTAGACCTTAAAAGTCTTGATGATTTAAAAAATATTAATAATACAAATACTTCAATTAGAGCATTAGCATATCAATTGTACGAAAATAATGGAGTGGTAAAAAGGGAAAATATTAGGACATTCCTAAAAAATATAAATCAAGATGAAAGGAAAATTTTAAGAGACCTAGGTGTTAAATTTGGTAGATATCATATTTTTTTATTTAAGTTATTTAAACCCAGCGCTGTATCTTTAAGAGTTGCTCTTTGGAAAAATTTTAATCAGAAGTATTTTAATCTAAAACCACCAACTTTTGGATTAAATTTTTTAAAAGAAAAAAAGGAATATGCTAAAGATTTTATGTTGTTATGTGGTTTTGAAAAATTTGATAATTTTTATGTTAGAATTGATATATTAGAAAGATTATTTATTCTAATAATGAATAGTAGCAAGGATAACAATAAAGAAATTAAATTAATACCTGAAATGTTAAATTTGCTAGGATGTAGCAAAGAAGATTTTTTAAAACTAATAAAAAAGATGAATTACTCTTCTTTTACAAAAAATAATGAAACTTATTTTAAATACACTCCTATAAAAAATAATAAAAAAGATTTTTTAATAAAAACACAAAAAAAAGAAAATCCATTTAGTGTTTTAAAAAATATGAATTTTAAATAATGTATAATTTTTTTAAAAAAAAAGATAAAAGTGAAATTGAAAACCCCTTAGTTAAAATTGCAGCTTTATTAGTTCATGTTGCCAGAATCGATGAAAATTATACTAAAAAAGAAAAAGAAATAGTAAGAAAAGCAATGATTGAATTAAGCTCAAAAAATGAAAAAATAGAAGAAATTTTGAGTAAAGCAGAAGAAATTGAAAAAAATTCAAATCAAATTTTAGATTTTACAAAAGAAGTAAAGAATATGAAGGAAGATTCAAAAATAAAAATTGTTGAAATTTTATGGAATATTATTTATTCGGATGGCAATCCTGATATGTATGAAAATAGTATAATGAGAAGATTAACAGGATTACTTTATTTGGATCCTAAGATTGTGGGTGACATAAAAGAAAAAACAATAAATAATTTAAAATAATGACATATATAGTAAACGAAAAATGTATCAAATGTAAGTTGATGGATTGCGTAGAAGTTTGTCCAGTGGATTGCTTTTACGAAGGAAAAAATATGCTTGTAATAAAACCAGATGAGTGTATAGATTGTGGCGTTTGTGAACCTGAGTGTCCAATAGATGCTATTGAGCCAGATACAAATAAAGGTACTGAAAAATGGTTAGATATAAACAAAAAATATTCAGAAATTTGGCCAAATATTTCAGAAAAAAAAGAACCCCCAACAGATAACGAAAAATTTAAAAATGAAGAAAATAAATTTGAAAAGTATTTTAAAGAAAACCTTTAAAGGTAAAAAAAATTCAAAAAAAATAAAAAAGAGTAAACCTTTAAAAAGGAAAGTAAAAAAGAAAGTTATTAAAGTAAAAAAGAAAACAAAAGTTTTTAAAAAAAAAAGTAAAACAAAATTATTAGAAAAAAATAAAACTACTGAAAGTTCTGTTGTTAAACAAGATGTTAATAGACCTGTTAAAGGAGCCGATCAAAAGCCTGAAATAAAAAAAATAAAAGTTCAAGGTACTGAAAAAAAAGAGTACAAAATAAAAGATTATGTTGTATATCCAAAACATGGAGTTGGGCAAATAACAGAATTTAAAAAAATAAATATTGGTGGAATAGAAGTTGAGACCTATGTTCTTAAATTTGAAAAAGATAAAGCAAACGGAATGGTTCCGGTAAACAAACAATTTAACTTAAGACCTTTGGCAACAATAAATCAGGTAAATAAATGTGTAAGCATTCTAAAAAGTAAGCCTAAAATTAAAAGATCTATGTGGAGTAGAAGAGCGCAAGAGTATGAAGCAAAAATTTCTTCAGGTAAAATATATGATCTTGCAGAAGTAGTCAGAGATTTAAATAAAGGTGATGATTTGATGGTTGATCAATCTTATAGTGAAAGGCAACTTTTTGAAAAAGCATATGAGAGAATATTATCTGAATTTCAAATTATTTTAGGACTAAGTATTGAAGATACTCAAAAAAAACTTGATAAAGCTCTTAAAAGGAATCTAGAAGTACAAAACCCAAAACCTATTTTAAAAACAGAAACAAATCCTGGAGAGGACGTTGTAGAGCCTATAGAATAAAAAAACGCTTCTCACAACATTTGTCATGAGAAGCGTAATTTATTAAAAAGAATACTAATTTATCTTCTTCTTCTTCTTTTTTTAGCTTTTTTAGCTTTTTTCTTAGTTTTCTTTTTAGCAGCTTTTTTTCTTCTTTTAGCCATCTTTAGCTCCCTTTTTTTTTACGAATCTTTATGATTCGTTTCTTATCCTTTTTTTATTTTTTTTACTAAGTTATGTCAAATACATAATTTTTTATAAAAAATTAATAATAAAATTTTTTTTATAATTTTTTTTATACAATGAAAAAAGTTAAGTAAATAGCGATTAATAAACTGTTTTTAAAAATAAATTTAATAAAGTTTTTCTAATTCATTTTTATATTTTTGTATAATTTTAAATCTTTTTAACTTTAAAGTTGGAGTTAACATTCCATTTTCAATTGAAAATTTTTCATTTATTATAAAATATTTTTTAATATTTTCTATTTTTGATAATTTTTTATTAGTTTTTTCTATTTCAACTCTAATTTCTTCCTCAGTAGAAGATTTTTTTTCTTCATTAAGAACCAATATGGCAACAAGAAATGGTTTATTATCACCATAAACAATTGCTTGTTCAAATAATTCTGAATTAACTAATTCATTTTCAATTTTTATAGGTGAAATGTTATCCCCACCTGGTGAAATTATAATATCTTTTTTTCTATCAGTTATTTTCAAATAATTATTTTCAAAAACTCCTATATCTCCGGTATGAAGCCATTCATTTTTCAAAACTTTATCTGTTTCCTCTTGGTTATTCCAATACCCAAGCATCACATTTTCACCTTTTACAAGTATTTCACCATCTTCAGCAATTTTAACTTCATTTCCTTTAAATGGCGGGCCTACAGTTTCAACTCGTATATCATTTATAGGATTACAACTAACAACCGGAGAAGTTTCGGTAAGTCCATATCCTTGTAAAGTTGGTAAACCAATAGCATTTAAAAAAAAACCTACTTCTTTGTCCAAAGCTCCTCCCCCAGAAACAAAGGTTTTTAAAGATCCTCCAAATTGAGCCTTTATTTTTTTTCTAACAATTTTATCTAGGGCACTATTCTGTACTTTCTCTAAAAAACTTAGAGGTTCTTTTTTGATTTTTTTAACTCCTAGACTTAGCATTTTTTGAACTAGAATTTTTTTGATTCCAGTTGCTTTGTTAAAACTAGTATTTATTTTCTGATAAAGATTTTGATAAAATCTTGGAACTGCTGTCATAATTTCTGGACTACAATCATTCATATTTTTAATTAATTTATCTATGCTCTCAGCATAAAATACTCTGGCATCAACTGTTATTTGAACGAATTGCACTGTATGTTCATAAGAATGGGATAAAGGTAACCAAGTCAAAAATCTGGTTTGATCGTTTTTAATTAATGGTTTTAAAATTTCTATTGCTCCTTCGCAATTACTTAAAATTCCACCATGACTTAACATTACTCCTTTGGGATTTCCTTGTGTGCCAGATGTATAAATAATACACGCCACATCCTTTCGTGTAATTTTTGTTTTAAAATTATTATTTTTAGTATTTAAAATTAAATCATTAATATTTATATATTCATCTTTATTTACTTCATCTAATTTTTCAAAAGAAAATATTTTTTTTATAAAGTCTTTATTCTTTATAATATTTTTTACTTTTTTAAATTGTTCTGTATTTGAAACAAAAATTACTGATGGCTTACAATCATTTATTATATATTCGTAATCTCTTTCAGCATAAGTTGTATATGCAGGAACTGTTATTGATTCTGATAGCATTATCGAAAGATCTGAGATAAACCACTCTGGTCTATTTTCAGAAATTAATAGACATCTATCTCCTTTATTTACATATTTTTTTAATTCATCTGAAATATTATTTATTGATTCAAATGTTTGTTGCCAACTATAATTTTTTTTAGGCTCTTTTAAAGATGACAAAAATATTTTTTTTTTATCTTTCTGCTTTTCAAACTGGAAAAAAAATAATTCTGTTAAACTATTTATTTTTGTTAAATCCATAATTTTTTGGTGGGCAAAGAGAGAATCGAACTCTCACAGTATTACTACTATTGGATTTTGAGTCCAACGCGTCTACCAGTTCCGCCATTCGCCCTCATTTCATTGTCATTAATTTGTTTATAAAATAATAGTATAAGAAGAATTATTGTATTAAAAGAAAATATGTTCAGAGAACTTTATTTAAAATCAATTAAATTAGCAGGTCATAAAAATTCAAAAATTTTTTTAGGTTTTATTTCATTTATAGAGAGTTTTATATTTCCTATTCCTCCTGATGTATTAATCATTCCTATGACAATAGCAAAAAGACAGGAATGGATTAGAATTGCTATTATTGCTACAGTTGGTTCTGTTCTTGGTGCATGTTTAGGATATTTTATCGGTTACGTTTTTTTTAATGAAATAGGTTTAAAAATTTTTGAATTTTATGGAGTAGATCCAACTTTTTGGAAAAATAAAGTTTCATCTGAAGGGGGTGTAATTGCATGGATGACTTTACTGGCAATAGCTGGTTTTTCTCCTGTTCCTTTTAAGCTTCTAACTATTAGCAGTGGTTTTGTTCATTTTAATTTAATATATTTTGTTATTGTTGCTCTATTAACAAGGGGATCAAGATTTTTCTTAATTGCTTTCTTAATTGGAAACTTTGGTCCGGCAATGAGATTATTGATTGAAAAAAAACTTTTAAAAATATCAATAATTGCTTCTATAGTTGTAATCATTTTTGCTTATTTAATTTATAAATTTTTAAATAATTTTTTAATGTAGTTTAATGATTGATATTTTTGAAATTAAAAAATTTTATATAATTATTTTTGTTACTTCTTTACTTTCTTTATTGATAGCTTTGTATATTGAATTTTTTTTAGGCTATCCACCTTGTAAATTATGTATTTATCAAAGAATACCATATTTAATTTCAATTTTTATAACCTTCTTAGGAATAAGTTACTCTAAAAAATTAATTTGGTTGTATGCATTATTAATAACTTTTTTTTCAAGCTTTTTACTTTCGGGCTACCATTTTGGCATAGAAAAAGAAATTTTTAGTGAATTTTCCGGATGTACTGGTAATTCATTAAATATTACAGATAAAAATGAACTACTAAAATTATTAAGTTCAGAAATAAATAGCTGTAAAAATGTTGATTTTAAAATTTTTGGACTATCTCTTGCGTCAATTAACCTTTTGTTATCTTTTTTGATTTTTGTATTAATTTTAAAAGTATTAAAAAATGAAAAAAACAAATAAAAAAAAAGTAGAAGAGTTTATTAGAGTTGATCATGCTGGAGAAAGAGGAGCTATCAAAATTTATGAAGGACAACTTTTAGCTCTGAGCACTATAGTAAAAAATGATGAACTAAAAAAAAAAATTAAAGAAATGCAAATTCATGAAAGAGAACATGCAGATTATTTTGAAAAAGAGATTAAAAAAAGAAATATTAAACCTACTAAGTTTTTACCATTATGGGACTTGTTAGGCATTGGACTTGGTTTTGGGTCTACTTTAATAGGAAAAAAAGCAACCATGTTATGTACTGCTTCTGTGGAAGAAGTAATTGATGAACACTATCAAAATCAAATTAATCAATTAAAAAATGATGAAAAAAAACTTAAAAGTAAAATAGTTAAATTTAGAGATGATGAACTCCACCACAAAGATATTGCATATAGAGAAGGGGCAACAAAGGAAGGTCTTTATTCAATAATGGATAAAATTATTAAAACTGGATCTAAAATTGCAATAAATATATCTGAAAAAATTTAACTAAGGTTCTAACTCAACATCCCAATATAAATAATCTATCCAACTTTTATGTAAAAAGTTCGGAGGAAAATTTTTTCCGTTTTTGTGCAAATCTTCTGTCGTTGGTTGATATGGTTTTTGATTTAAAGTCATTCCAGAATATTTAAGTAATCTTCCTCCTTTTTGCACATTACACGCCGAGCAAGCTGTTACAACATTATCCCAATCAGTTTTTCCACCTTTTGATCTTGGAAGCAAGTGATCAAATGTTAATTCTTTTCTATCTCCACAATATTGGCATGAAAATTTATCTCTCAGAAACACGTTAAACCTAGTAAAATTTGGATTTGTTTGTGGCCTAACATAACTTTTTAGAGCAATTACACTTGGTAGCTTCATGCTAAAAGAGGGGCTTCTAATTATTCTATCATAATAACTTACTATCGACACTCTTTCTAAAAATACTGATTTTATAGAATCTTGCCAACTCCATAAAGAAAGTGGATAATAACTTAGCGGTCTGTAGTCTGCATTCAAAACAAGAGCAGGACATTTTTCTAGAGATATAATGGTATCAAAAGAGTTATTCATAAAATAAGATTAACTTAATTAATTTTATTAATCAATAATACAAAATATTTATTAAAAATTTATTAAATATATAAGTTTTTTTTTATATAATTTAATGCAAAACTTGAAGCTTCTATTGGAATATGATGACCACAATTTTCGATCATTTTTGTTTCGATACTTACTTTGTTTCTCATTAAAAAGTCTTTTGCTTCAAGTAAACGATTTGGTGGCACAACAACGTCTTGATCTCCATGAATCAAAAGCATTTTTGTTTTAGATTTAATTCTTTTAGAAATATTTTCTTTATTAATTATTTTTCCTGAAAATCCTACAATACAATTAAAATTTTCTTCCGCTATTAATCCTAAATTTATTGACATCATGCAACCTTGACTAAAACCTGAAATACAAATTTCAGAATTATTTAAATTATATTCTGATTTAATTTCGTTGATAAAAAAATTTAATTTTTTTTCTGCTTTAACTGATTCTTCAAGAATATAATCTGGATCTTCTTTATCCAAACTAAACCATTGAAAACCATTTGGATTAATTGAACATACTTCGTGGGCATTGGGACACAAAAATATTGTTTCGGGTAGAAATCTTTTCCAATTTAATGTTACAGCACTTATATCGTTGCCATCTCCTCCATAACCGTGGAGTAAAATTACTGCACTTTTTATACTATTATTTTCTGGTTTTATGATTTTTGTTTCTAAGCTAAATTTCATAAATAAAAAAACTTTTAGTCATATTTTTGTAACCATTTGATAATTTTTTTATTATCAAAATTAATAAATCCTATTACTCGCGCAAACTCTTCACCTTTTTTATTGATAAAAACTGTGGTGGGCAATCCTCTTAATAAAAATTTGTTAGCTAATTCCACATCTTTATCGAAATATATACCTAAGTTATTTATATTTAATTTTTTATAAAAATTCTTAGATTTTTCAACATTATCTCTCCCAACATTAATAGGTATTATTTGTAAATTTTTAAAAATAGGATTTGCCTGTAATCTATCTAGAGATGGCATTTCTTCTATACATGGTGCACACCATGTTGCCCAAAAATTTATAATAACCAATGAATTTTCAAACTTATTAAGATTAATTATTTCATTATTAATATTTTTAAAATTTATTTTTTCAAGTTTTTTTGGATCTTTGTGTATAACTAAATTCTTCAAATTTGGCTGTTGTATTGCATAAGATGAGCTTGATGATATTAGATATATAAAAATTAAAATAAATTTTAATGTTAATAATTTCATTCTAAAGGGTATAGTTACATAACATGGTACAAAATAAAAACAATAAAGCTATATGGAATACAAGAATAAAGAAGGATACTTCATCAATTTTTAAAAAAGTTGGTAGCTCAATCGATGTAGATAAAAGGCTATTTAAAGAAGATATTGAAGGATCAATTGCTCATGTTGAAATGCTATTTAAACAAAAAATTATATCATTTAAAATTAAAAATAAAATAATTTGGGGATTAAATAGAATAAGAAATGAAATTATAAAAAAAAAATTTAACTTCAATTCTAATCTTGAGGATATTCATATGAATATTGAAAATAGATTATTAGAAATTGTTGGAGAAGATGCTGGATATATTCACACAGGAAGATCAAGAAATGATCAAGTAATTACTGATTTTAAATTATGGTTAAGAAGTTCAACTGCTGAAATTATTAAACAATTAAATGATATAATAAAAATTATTATCAAAAATTCTGAAAAAAATGTTAAAACTATAATGCCAGGATTTACACATTTAAAAAATGCACAACCTATTTCATTCGCTCATTATTTGTTAGCCTATGTTGAAATGTTTAAAAGAGATAAGAAAAGATTTCAAAATAATTTAGAAAACTTATATGAAAATCCTTTAGGTGCTGCAGCGTTAGCAGGAACAAGTTTTAATATTGATAGAAACTATACATCAAAAAAATTAAAATTTAAAATTCCAACAAATAATTCTATTGATACTGTTTCGGATAGAGATTTTGTTTTAGATTTTTTATATTCAGTGTCTGTTTGTTCTATACATATTTCAAGACTAGCTGAAGAGTTTATCATATGGAATTCCGATGCTTTTAGATTAATTAAACTAAATGACAAAGTGGTTACAGGATCTTCTATAATGCCACAAAAAAAAAATCCTGATCTATTAGAATATTTAAGAGGAAAAACAGGAAATAGTTTTGGTAACTTATTTGCAATGCTTACTATTTTAAAGGGACTACCACTTTCTTATTTTAAAGACTTGCAAGATGATAAAGAATTAGTATTCAATTCTTTTGATCTAATTAAAAATTCAATTTTAATACTTATTGAAATATTAAAAAACTTTACTGCAAATAAAAAGAGAATGTACGAATTGGCTAATATTGGTTACACAACTTCAACAGATTTAGCCGACCATATTGTTAAATATTACAATTTACCATTTAGAAAAGCATATCAAATAACTTCAAAAATTGTAAATTATACAGAGTCTAAAAAAATAAAATTAAATCAATTAACTTTAAAAGAGTTAAAAAAAATAGAACCTAAGCTTAATGAAGATGTTTTAAAAGTATTTGATTTAGAAAATTCAATAAAATCAAAAAAATCATATGGTGGTACATCTTTTGAAAATGTCAAGAAGATGATAAAAAAGTATAAGAAAGAATCAAAATGATAAAAAAAATTCTACTAATCTTTATTCTTTTAACTTTTGTTTTTTCATGTGGAAAAAAAGATGATCCAGAATATAAAGAAAGTAAGATAAATATATTAATCAGTAAAATATAATTTAATGAAATATAAAAAAGGGCACTTATATATAGAAAAAGTTAGTGCCGATAGGATAGCAAGACAATTTGGCACTCCATCTTATGTTTATTCGTATAATAAAATTAAAAACAATATTATTAATTTTAAAAAAAATTTTAAATCCATAAATCCCTTAATTTGTTTTTCAGTAAAATCTAATTCCAATTTAAAAATTCTGAGTCTGGTAAATAAATTTGGTTTAGGTGCTGATGTAGTTTCAAAAGGCGAGCTACTAAAAGCTTTGAAAGCAAAAATAAAACCAGAAAAAATAGTTTTTTCTGGTGTTGGTAAAACTATAGATGAACTTAAATTTGCAGTAAGCAAAAAGATTTTATTAATAAATGCTGAATCAGAAAATGAAATAATTGAGATTGAAAAAATTGCTAAAAAAAATAAAAAAAAAATAAATATTGGTATAAGATTTAATCCAGATACAGATGCTAAAACTTTAAATAAAATTTCTACAGGTAAAAAAGGAAATAAATTTGGATTAACTACTAAAAATTTTTTAGAACTTATTAAAAAATACAAAAACTCAAGATTTGTTAATATAATTTGTTTAAGTGTACATATCGGTAGTCAAATTACTAGCAACGCACCATACAATAATATGATCAGAGCAGTTAATAAAATAATTCAACTATCAAAATATAATTTTAAATTTATTGATTTAGGTGGTGGTATGGGCATACAATATGAAAAAAGTTCAAATAAACTAAATTATTTAAAATATAATAAAATAATAAATTCTTTTTTAAAAAGAAATAACTCTAAGATAATTTTTGAACCTGGAAGATCAATTGTTGGTGATGCTGGATATTTAATTTCAAAAATTACATATATTAAGAAAACTAATTCAAAAAATTTTGTTATTATAGATGCTGCAATGAACGACTTGATAAGACCAGCCTTATACGGAGCAAAACATCGAATTATACCTTCAAAGCTTAGTAGAAAGAAAATATCAAAAAAACATGAATTTGTTGGTCCAATATGTGAAACTACTGACAAATTCTTGACTGTTAACCGGTATCAAAAAATAAATCAAAAAGATATAATTATAATTTGTGATGTTGGAGCGTATGGAATGGTTTTAAGTTCTAATTATAATTTAAGACCAAAACCAGCAGAAATTTTAGTAAATAAAAATTCAGCAAAAATTATAACCAAGAGACAAAATTTAAATAAAATCATTTAACTTTTAAATTAATGATTAAAAGAACACTTTTTCTAATTTTTTTTTATTTTGGAACTATTTTTGTTTGTATATTTTTTATACCAGCTTTAATTTTACCTCAAAAAATAACACTTTATGGTGGTAAAATTCTTGGATTTTGGTCTAAATTTTGTTTAGAAATATTTTTATCAACTAAAGTAGTAGTTAAAGGAAAAGAAAAAATTTTAAATAATGAAAAATTTTTTATTGCGAGTGCTCACCAATCACAATTTGAAACTTTTTTTCTGCAATCATTATTTAATTCACCGATTTTTATTCTAAAAAAAGAATTATTAAGGATACCAATTTTTGGATGGCATTTAAAAAAAATAGGTTCAATTTCAATTGATAGAAATAAGACTTCTAGGGAAAATTTAAATTTTTCAGACCAAATAAAAAAACATGTAAAAAATTCGGATAGACCAATAATTATCTTTCCACAAGCTACTCGGGTCAACGTTTTAGATAGATCTCCATTTAAAAAAGGGGTTAAGAGAATTTATGAGGAACTAAATATTTTTTGCCAACCTGTAGCACTTAATTCTGGAATTGTATGGCCAAAAAATGGATACTTAAAACCAAATAAAACTTTAATTATCTCTATTTTAGATCCTATAGCTCCAGGTATGAATTCAGATGAGTTCTTAAATACACTCCAAAAAAATATATATCAAGAGATTGATAAAATGATTTAACCTTTCATAGGCATCACAACAAAAATACTATCAAAATCACCGGGATCTTTAATCAAAGCTGGTGAACCTGTATCTTTAAAATAAATTTCTATATGGTCGCCATCTAGTTGAGAAGCTACATCAATTAAATACCTAGAGTTAAAACTTATATCTAAATCATAATCAAATTTAACATTTAAACTTTCTTTTCCGTCTCCACTATTTGTGTTGTTAACAGAAAGATTTAAAATATCTTTTGTTAAACTAAACTTTACACCATCTTTTTTATCAAGAGACACAGAAGCGACTCTATCTACAGAATTTAAAAATGATTTTAAATCAACATGAAGTTTTTTTTGATTTTCTTTTGGTATAACTTGAACATAATTTGGAAACTTTCCATCGATTAATTTAGAAATTAAAATACTGTTATTTAATTCAAATTTAATTTTAGACTTTATATTTGATACTTTCACATCTCCCTCATAATCTTCGAGTAAAGAGCAAAGTTGAAAAATTGTTTTTTTAGGTAGAATTATAGGTTCAAAATCTATTTTTTCTTTTAATCTCACTTTTGAAATAGACATTCTATGACTATCAGTCGCCGCGGCAGTTAAAAAATATTTATCTTCTATTTGTGTCTGATGAAAAAAAATCCCACTTAAATAGTGTCTTGTTTCATCAGTAGAAACAGAAAATTTACATTTATTTAATAGTTTAAGAAGATTTTTTGAATTTATAGAAAATTCTTTTTTATTAAAATTTTCATCAGTTAAAGGAAATTCAGATGCACTTATACAGTTTAAATTAAAATCTGATTTTTCTGATTCCAAATGTATCTTATTTTCTCCAACACTTGAAAAATTAATTTTTGTTCCTGATGAAAATTTTCTTACTATGTCGTACATAATTGAAGAAGAAGTTGTTGTTTTTCCTTGCTCTAATATTTCAACATTCAATATTTGATGAATAAAAATTAAATCTAAATCTGTAGCTGTAATAGTTAACTTTGAATCTGATGCATCTAACAATACATTAGATAGTATAGGCAAAGTACTTCTTTTTTCAATTACACCCTGACAATAATTTAATGATTTTTGAAGATCTTGCTGATTTAAACTAAATTTCATTTTCCTTATTGTACAAAATTTTATTTTTTAAATTATCAATATTAGAATTTAATTCTTTATCTTCCTGTCTTAACCTTTCAATTGTTTTAACCGAGTGAATAACTGTTGTATGATCTCTATTTGAAAATGCTCTACCAATTTCAGGCAAAGACTTTGAGGTAAGCAATTTTGCTAAATATATAGCTGTTTGCCTTGGCCTAACTAGATATCTAGATCTTCTTGCCGACAGCATTTCACTTTTACTAATTTTAAAGAACTGACAAACTATTGTTTGTATAGCATCTATTGTTACTTTATTTTCTGAAAGATTTAATAAATCTTTAAGAATTGCTTTAGTTTCTGCAAGTGTTGGCAATTTATTATATATTCTTGAAAATGAAATAATTCTATTTAATGCTCCAACTAATTCTCTAATACTTGTTCGGATTTCTGAACTTATAAATTTTTGAATTTCTTCAGAAAGATTTAATGAAATTGATTGATTTAATTTTAGTTCATCTATTTTCGATTTAATAATCTTATATCTTAATTCATAGTCAGTATTTTGAATATCAACAACTAAGCCTCCTGCAAATCTCGACTTTATTCTTTCTTGAATTCTAGATAGCTTATTTGGGGCTCTGTCAGCTGAAACTATTACCTGAGAACCTTTATCGATTAGGGCATTAAAAGTATGAAAAAATTCTTCTTGCATTGCTTCTTTACCGTTCATAAATTGAATATCATCTATTAATAGTACGTCTGTGTTTCTAAAATAATCTTTAAATTTAACCATTTCATTAGTTTTAATAGATTTTACAAAATGATACATAAATCTTTCTGCTGAGATAAACATAACTTTTTGTTTAGATTTAAGATTTAAACCAATGGCATTTAAAAGGTGAGTTTTTCCCATGCCTACACCACCATACAAATATAAAGGGTTATAGTGAGAAACATCTTCTGAAACTTTTTTTGATGCTTCGAATGCTAATTTATTACTTGGTCCAATAATAAAATTTTCAAATTTTTTATTTGGGTCAATTCTATTATATTGAAAAAATGAGTCTTTAATAAAAGAAATGTTCTTAGAATCTTTATTTTTATATTCACTGGTTTCATCTTGTATCTCAGATATTTCTTTTTTCCGTTCATTGATTGTAAATTCAATTCTACTAATTTCTTTTTTATGTATTTTTACAATTTGCAAAATTTGATCTAAATATCTGGAAGCTATCCAATCTCTAATAAATCTTGTAGATACTGAAATTAATATATAGTTGCTAAATTCTTCAATAAAATCAATTTTTTTTAACCATGATTCATAAATATCATTTCCTAGTTTCTCTTTCATATCTAATTGAATTTTATTCCAATTTATTTTTTTTAAGGAAAAGTTATCAGTATTTTTTGTTAAAATATTTTTCATGGAAGGAGTCCAATTAAAACCTATCAAGAATTAATGCAATAAATTTATTCTCTTTTTTGAAAAAAAATAAAATCTGCAATTGTAAAATTTGTAAGTGAATTTGATTAGCGGAAAAATTGTATATAATAAAAATTTTAATTTAATAAAAATTTATCTTAAAAATTTTAAGTCTAGATGTGGTGTTATAATTAAATATATTTTTACATTTAGTGTATGTAAAAATTTTTTATATTAAGAGTTGTAAAATTCTCCAGGTTTAAAATTTCATTAGAATTAAATAAAAAACTTTTAAACTACTAGAAGTTGATTTGATTCAATTATAAAGAGTTAATTTTTTTTGTTATCCTAGAAATATTTCTTGAGGCATTTTCCTTTTTAATTACCCCAGTTTTGGCAATTTTCATTAATTCAGAATTTAATTTTGGCAAAAAAGCTAAAGCTTCTTTTTTATTTTTTTCTTCTAAAATACTATTCATTTTTTTGATTGCATTTCTAAATCTGCTTTTTCTAGATTTATTAACTGTTGTTTGTCTTGATATTCTTCTAATTCTTTTAATTGCTGATTTTGTGTTTGCCATACGCGCGATGGTATAGCTTGGTAAACAGAAAGGGTCAATAGCATAATTGTCTATTTTTGACATGATTTACAAAAAAAAGTTGATCTATTTGATATAAAAATCTTAGATATTTTACTTCTACAATTCCTTCTAGGGCAATTTTTTTTTTCTCTATCATAAACTTTGAATTCATTTTGAAATGATCCAGAAACACCTTTTGTATTTTTAAAATCTCTTATTGATGAACCTCCATATTTAATTGCTAAATTTAATACTAGCTTTGAATATTTAGATAGATTACGAATATTCTTATTATTTATTTTTTTAGCTAATTTAAGTGGATTTATCTTACAATGAAATAAAATTTCGTTTGAATAAATATTTCCAATCCCAGATACAAAATTTTGGTCTAATAAAAAATTTTTTATATTTTTATTTTTATTTTCTAATTTATTTTTTATATATTTATAATTAAATTGAGAAGAAATTGCCTCAGGACCTTTTTTTTCAAAATATTTATTTAGTTCATATTTATTTTTAAATACTTTAAAAAAACCAAATCGTCTTGGATCATTATAAACAATCATAAAATTAGAAAACTTAATTTTAATATGATTGTGTTTTTTTGGTAAAGTTTTAGAATGATAAAAACTTAAATTAGTTATTTTTTTTTGTTTTTTATTATTTATTAAATGCAATGTTCCTGACATTCCAAGGTGAATTAAACAAAAGCTAGAATTATCTAATGATAAAATTATATATTTTGAAAATCTTAAAATATCAATTACTACCCTCCCTTCTAAAATATTCTCAAAATTCTGTGGAACTTTAAACCTTAAATTTCTATTTTTAATAATAATTTTTTTAATTTTTTTATAGTTAATCCTATTTTTCAGCGACCGTTTTACTATTTCTACTTCTGGCAATTCTGGCATTAAAGATTATATTAATATTTTAAATAAATATTAAACTATGAATCAAGTTCTCCAACAAAAAAAAGGTCTAATCAAAGATGTTTTTAATAAGGTCTCTAAAAAATACGACATAATGAACGATCTAATGTCTTTGGGAATTCATAGAATTTGGAAAAAAAACTTAATTCAAATGATGAATCCTTCTAAAAAGAAAAAACTAATAGATGTAGCATGTGGCACAGGGGATATTACAAAACTATATATTGAAGCTACAAAAAATCATGCTTCGGTATTATGCGTGGATTCAAACTCAAATATGATTGATGAGTGCAAGAAAAATTTAAGGCAATATAAAAATATTAATTGGAAAGTCTGCAATGCTGAAAAATTAAATATTGAAGATAATAGTTTTGATTTTTACACAATAAGCTTTGGTCT
Organism: uncultured Pelagibacteraceae bacterium; assembly: GCA_902529715.1. Lineage (GTDB taxonomy): Bacteria > Pseudomonadota > Alphaproteobacteria > Pelagibacterales > Pelagibacteraceae > Pelagibacter. Next base: position 97,021 of record CABZXL010000001.1, read on the forward strand.
TAGAAATACCAAGGATATAAATAAAACTCTAAAAGAAGCCTATAGAGTTTTAAAAAAAGGTGGAAGGTTCTTATGCTTAGAATTCTCTAAAATAGAAAATGATAATCTAGAATTTTTTTATAAAAAATACTCTAAGTTAATACCAAAAATTGGTGAAATAGTTGTGGGAGAAAAAAAACCATACGAATATTTAGTAAAGAGTATTGAAAATTTTATTAGTCAAGAACAGCTTATTGAAAAAATGAATAAAAACAATTTCAAGAATTGTAAATATAGAAATTTAAGTGGTGGAATAGTTGCAATTCACTCTGGTTGGAAAATTTAATGATAAAAAAACTATTTATCTTATTTAGAATTGCAAGAAAATTGGCTTTGTCAGATGCACTAAAAGTTATTTCTAAATTTCATCAACCCCCACTAATAATTAAAATTTTTTTAAATTTATTTTCAATTTCTTTTTCTAAAAGCAATGATCAATCAAATAAATTAACTGATGAAGAAAAATTATGTACATCTATACAGGAAATGGGGACAACATTTATAAAATTAGGTCAATTTTTATCTACAAGGCCTGATATTATTGGAGAAGAATTATCTTCACAACTTGAAAAGCTACAAGATCGTTTACCTCCATTTTCAACTCAAGAGGCTAAGGAAATAGTTAAAAAAAATTTAGGAAACGAAATGTTTGGTTCAATAATCAACTTTGATGAACCTATTGCAGCAGCATCTATAGCTCAAGTTCATAAAGCTAAAATAAATGATGATGGAGTTATAAAAGATGTAGCTATTAAAATTTTAAGACCAAATATAAAAAAAACTTTTAATGATGAAATCGATGCTTTGATGTTGTTAGCATTTTTTATTGAAAGTTCAATTTCTAAAACAAAAAGATTAAAACTTGTGGAAGTAGTTTTTTTACTAAAAGAAATTACTAACCATGAAATGGACTTGAGATTTGAAGCAGCTGCAGCAAATGAATTTTCTGAAAATACTAAAAATGATGCAGGTTTTTATGTTCCTAAAATTTATTGGAACTTTACAAGTGAAGAAGTTCTAACTTTAGATTGGGTTGAAGGAGTTTCAATAAGAGAAAAGGAAATTTTGGAATTAAAAAAAATAAATATAGAAAATCTTTCAAAAGATATAATTCAACATTTTTTAAGACATGCTGTGAGAGATGGTTTTTTTCATGCAGATATGCATCAAGGAAACCTATTTATAGATGACAATGGGCAAATAATACCTATTGATTTTGGAATTATGGGAAGAATGGATAAATTAAATAGACGTCATTTAGCAGAAATACTTTATGGATTTGTCCAGAGGGATTACAAAAAAGTTGCAGAAGTACATATTATGGCTGGATTAGTTCCTAACAGTGTTCAAGTTGATGAATTAGCTCAAGCTTTGAGATCAATAGGAGAACCTATTTTTGGACAATCGGTTAAGGATATTTCGGGTGGTAAATTACTAAAACAACTGTTTGATGTTACTGAAAAATTTAATATGCAAACTCAGCCCCAGTTATTACTTTTACAAAAAACAATGGTTGTTGTTGAAGGTGTGGCTAGAAAGTTAAACCCAAATACAAATATCTGGGAAACATCAAAACCAGTTTTAGAAAAATGGCTTAAAGAAAGTAAAGATCCGATTAATAATTTTACTGAAGCTTTGAACAATTCAGCTGAAGTATTAAAAAAACTTCCTGAACTTCCAAAAATAATGGATAAAGCAAACCAAGCTTTATCATTTATGGCTAGTGGAAAAATACCTCAGGAATCTAATTCTTATTCAGCATTAAATGAAAAAAAATCAGAAATGAAATCGTTTAGAAATCAAAGTATTATTGGATTATTATTGCTTGTATTTCTCGGAGTCATAGTATTTTAATCTGCCAATGACAAATTTAAATCGAAAAAAAATCCTGTTAATTATATGTGGCGGTATTGCAGCTTATAAAAGTTTGGAGGTTATTAGACTTTTAAAAAAGAATGGTTCAAATGTAAAAACGATTCTTACTAATAATGCAAAAAATTTTATTACTCCACTTTCGGTAGCATCATTATCTAAAGAAAAAGTTTATATGGATTTATTTAATTCAGATAATGAATCCGAAATGGACCATATTTCATTGTCAAGATGGGCAGACTTAATTTTAATAGCTCCAGCAACCGCAAATACAATTTCTAAAATTAGTTTTGGATTATCAGATGATTTAGCCTCTACAGTCGTTTTTGCCTCTGATAAAAAAATATTTATTGCTCCTGCAATGAATGTAAGGATGTGGGAAAATCAATCAAACAAAAAGAATTTAAAAAAATTAATTGATTTTGGACATGAAATAATTGGACCTGAAATTGGTGAAATGGCATGTGGAGAATATGGCATGGGAAAAATGTCTGAACCAGAGACAATTATAAATTGTATAAATAACTATTTCAAAAAATTAGAAAATAATAAAAAGTTTAGGGCACTTGTAACCGCTGGACCAACTCACGAATATATTGATCCTGTAAGATTTATATCAAACAAATCTAGTGGTAAGCAAGGTTATGAAATTGCAAAATCTTTAAGTGAAAATGGTTTTGATACCACTTTAATATCAGGACCAGTAAATTTAAATTCGATTAAAGGTGTAAATTTAATAAAAGTTAGAACTGCTGATGAAATGTTGCAAGCAACTTTAAATAATCTGCCGACAGATGTTGCAATTTTCTCTGCAGCTGTTGGTGATTTTAAAGTAAAAAATAAGAAAAAAGAGAAAATTAAAAAAGATAAAATTTCTGAACTTTCTTTAGAAAAAAATGCTGATATCTTAAAACATATTTCAAATCACAATTCACTTAGGCCAAAATTAGTAGTTGGTTTTTCAGCTGAAACAAATTCTCTTAAAAATAATTCTTTAAAAAAATTATCTGAAAAAAATTGTGATTGGATAATTGGTAATAACATCTCTGAAAATGATATAGGCTTTGAGTCGGATTTCAATAAAGTTTCTATATTCTATAAAAATAATTCTGAAGAAAGTCTTCCAAAAATGAAAAAATCAAGTCTTGCGAATGAAATTGTTAATAGAATAATTTCTCATTTGAATTAATGGTTAAAGTTTTAGTTAAAAGACTTAATTCTAAAGTTAAGTTACCTGAGTATAAAACCAGTGGATCTTCAGGTATGGATTTGATGGCGGCTATTGAAAGTCCAATAAAAATTGCACCTTCTACTCTAGAATTAATTCCAACAGGCTTGTCTATTGCAATACCAGAAGATTTAGAAATACAAATAAGACCTAGATCAGGACTTGCTGCAAAATCTAATATAGGTGTATTAAATTCACCAGGAACTATTGATAGCGATTATAGAGGTGAATTAAAAATAATATTATTTAATCATGGAAATCAAGATTTTATTGTAAATAACAATGATAGGATAGCTCAAATGGTATTAACTCCAATCCTAAAAATGGAGCTTGAAGAAGTAGATCAGTTGCCTGAATCTATAAGAGGATCGGGTGGCTTTGGATCGACTGGTAAATGAAAAATATTCTTAATAAAAAATTAATAGAGAGGTATTCTAGACAAATAGTTTTAAAAGATGTTGGACCAACAGGACAAAAAAAAATAATAAAATCAAAAGTTTTAGTAGTTGGGGCAGGAGGATTGGGTTGCCCTGTAATTGATTATTTAAGCAGGGCAGGTGTTGGCAATATTGGGGTTGCCGATAATGATAAAGTAAACATTTCTAATATTCATAGGCAATCATTATATAGCTGTAAAGATATAGGAAAGTATAAAGTTAATGTTGTAAAACAAAAAATTAAACTGATTAACCCTAAAGTCAAAATAGATACTTTTAAAGTAAGAATTGAAAAAAAAAATATTGAAAAAATATTTAAAGATTATGATTTTATTGTTGATGGATCTGACAATTTTAAAACTAAATTTTTACTGAATAAATACTGCTTAAATCATAAAAAAATTTTGATCGTAGGTGCAATCAGTAAAATGGATGGACACATTTTTACTTTTGATTTTAAAAATAAAAATGACCCGTGTCTAAAGTGCTTTTATCAATCAGATCCTTCTGATGAAGTATTAAACTGTGAATTTGAAGGTATACTGGGGCCAATAGCTGGAATAGTTGGCAGTATTCAAGCAATAGAAATTTTAAAGAAAATTTTGAATTTGAGTAAAGAATCAAATAAAAAAATCTTAATTTTGGATTTACTTAATTTAAATTTTAGAAAAGCAGAGTTTAATAAAAAGAAAAATTGTGTATGCAAAAATTTTTAATAATATTTTTTTTTTTATTAATCAATCCTTCTCTCGTCGTAGCTGAGGAAACCAATTATTTTGTTTCTTTAAAAAAAAATAAAGTATATGTGAGATATGGCCCAGGAAAAAATTATCCTATCAAATATATTTATAATAAAAAATTCTTACCAATTAAAGTGATTGATAAAAAAGATAATTTTAGAAGAATAATAGATCATAAAAAAAATAGTGGTTGGATACATCAAATTATGCTTAGAAAATTAAATTCGTTGATCGTTCTTGAAGAAAAAATTGTTTTCAAAAAAAATAGTAAATTTTCAAAGCCATTGGTAAAATTAGAAAAGGGCAGATTAGTAATTATAAAAAAATGTCTGCCTAATTGGTGCAGAATTGAAACAGAAAATTATTTAGGCTGGATAGAAACAAAAAATGTATGGGGAATTTAATTAAAATTATTTTAAATCAAAACGATCTAAATTCATAACTTTAGTCCAAGCAGCAACAAAATCACTAATAAATTTAGATTTTGAATCTTCTGTAGCATAAACTTCGGCTATAGCTCTTAATTGAGAATTTGAACCAAATATTAGATCAACTCTTGTACCAATCCACTTGACTTTGTTTGTCTTGCGATCTTTTCCTTCAAACAATGTTTCATTTTTATCTACTTCTTTCCAAGTTGTACTCATATCAAGCAAGTTAACAAAGAAGTCATTTGTAAGAGTTTCTGGTTTTTTTGTAAAAACTCCATTATTTGATTTATCAAAATTTGTATTTAATACCCTCATACCACCTAATAAAACAACCATTTCTGGAGAAGTAAGTTTCAATAGTTGTGCCTTATCAACTAACATTTCCTCTGCAGATACTGTTGGTTTTGTAGAAGATCCATTTGATTTATTTATAATATAATTTCTAAATCCATCTGCTTTTGGTTCAAGCAATCCAAATGAATGAGTATCTGTTTGTTCTTGAGACGCGTCTCCTCTCCCTGGAGTAAACGGAACATTTATATTGTTGCCAGATTTTTTAGCAGCTTTTTCTATAGCAGCACATCCACCTAAAACTATTAGATCTGCTAATGAAACATTTTTCTTTTTATTATCAAATTTCATTTTAATTTTTTGTAAAGTTTTAATTACCTTGGATAATTGAGTAGGATTATTAACCTCCCAATTTTTCTGAGGTTGTAATCGTATTCTTGCACCATTAGACCCACCTCTCTTATCAGAACCACGAAAAGTAGAGGCTGATGCCCAAGCTGTTGATACTAGCTCAGAAATAGACAGTCCTGATTTTAATATTTTTGTTTTAAGAACTTTAATATCTTTATTTTTAATTTTATATTTAGATTTTGGAATAGGATCCTGCCAAATTAATTGTTCTTTTGGAACTTCAGGGCCTAAGTAGCAAGCCTTAGGTCCCATATCACGATGAGTAAGTTTAAACCAAGCTCTTGCAAAGGCATCAGCAAATTCTTTAGGATTATTATGAAAATTTCTTGAAATTGGTCCATAACTCGGATCCATTTTTAAAGACAAGTCTGTTGTTTGCATCATTGGAAGGTTTTTCTTTGATTTAATATGGGCATCGGGTGTCATATTAATATCATGTCCATTCTGTTTTGGTTTCCATTGATGTGCGCCAGCAGGACTTTTTGTTAATTCCCAGTCATAACCAAATAAATTATCAAAATATCCCATGTCCCATTTTATTGGATTGCTAGTCCAGGCACCCTCAATTCCACTACTAATAGTATCAGCTCCTAAGCCACTTTTGTAATTACTATTCCAACCTGTTGCTTGTTCATGAATTTTTGAACCTTCTGGTTCAGGTCCTTTATGAGACTCTGGAGCAGCACCATGTGATTTGCCAAACGTATGACCCCCTGCAACAAGTGCAACTGTTTCATAATCGTTCATTGCCATACGTCCAAAAGTTTCTCTAATATCATGAGCAGCTAAAAGAGGATCTGGATTTGCATCAGGACCTTGTGGGTTTACATAAATTAAGCCCATGTGAGATGCACCTAAAGGATTTTCTAGTTCTCTTTTACCACTGTAACGATTTACGCCTAGCCATTCTTTTTCAGATCCCCAATATATATCATCTTCAGGCTCCCATATATCTTCTCTTCCTCCTCCAAAACCAAAAGTTTTAAAACCCATTGATTCTAATGCCACATTTCCAACTAATATAAATAGATCGGCCCATGAAATTTTATTTCCATATTTTTTTTTGACAGGCCAAAGTAATAATCTTGCTTTATCTAAATTAACATTATCCGGCCAACTATTTAATGGAGCAAAACGTTGATTTCCTGTTCCTGCACCACCTCTACCATCACCAGTTCTATAAGTTCCAGCTGCATGCCATGATAATCTTATAAACAAAGGTCCATAATGTCCGTAATCTGCAGGCCACCAATCTTGTGAATCCTTCATTAGTTTATGTAAATCTTTTTTTAGTGCCTTAAAATTAAGTTTTTTAAATTCTTTTGCATAATTAAATTTTTTGTCCATAGGATTAACTAAAGAGGAATGTTGACTTAAAATTTTTAGATTTAAACTATTAGGCCACCAATCCCTATTTGATGTTCCTCTGCCAGTTGGAAACTTTGGTGGAGTTCCAGCTCCTGTAAATGGACATTTTGATTCCGCACTCATAACATATAATTTATAATGATTCTAAAGTAGTGTCAATATAGCAGAATTGTCCCACTCTAATTTTTTTAAATGATTTTAAAATGTTTGAGACTAGTTATTATTTTCAATTTTAACTAATACTTCTATTGATTTAATTTTCTTACCTGGTAAATTTTTTTTAATCTTTATATTATCAACATCTTCGTTATTTAAATCTATGAGCTCATTAGTATTTACATCAAGAAAATGATGGTGACTTGAAGTATTTGTATCAAAATAACTCTTATCACTGTTCACTGATATTTCTTTTAAATAGCCTTTTTTTTTAAAAGAATGAACTGTGTTATATATCGTCGCCAAAGATATTTTTTTATATGTTTTATTTTTTAACATTTTGGAAATATCATTAATCGTAAAATGAAAAGTTTTTTTTCTATTAAACAATAATTTACAAATTTCCAATCTTTGCTTAGTAGGTCTCAACCCCGATGACCTTAGTTTTTCAATAAATATGCTATTATTATCCATTTTTTGACAAATATATAACAAACCAAAAAAATTTGTATATTGTAATTTTAATAAATAAAGTATTAAAGATCTATATTTATGGAAAAAAAATCATCATATAGCTATGAGGAATTAATTAATTGTGGAAATGGTGAGCTTTTTGGTCCAGGAAATGCCAAATTACCACTTCCTCCAATGCTTATGTTTGATAGAATAATAGAAGTTAAAGAAGATAATGGTGCTTTCAAAAAAGGCTCTATTACTGCTGAGCTAGATATTAAAGATGACCTTTGGTTTTTCAATTGTCATTTTAAAGAAGATCCGGTTATGCCTGGATGTCTTGGTTTAGATGCAATGTGGCAGCTGGTAGGTTTTTATCTAGGATGGCTTGGTAATCCTGGCAAGGGAAGAGCCTTGGGAGTTGGCACTGTAAAATTTACTGGTGAAGTTTTAAAAAGTGTAAAAAAAGCAAAATATATAATTGATATGAAAAAAATTATGTCTCCAAATGGAACAACAGTTGGTTTGGCAAATGGAGTTTTATTAGCAGATGAAAAAAAAATTTACTCAGCAGAAAACTTAAAAGTAGGATTGTTTAAATAATGAAAAGAGTAGTAGTTACCGGTATTGGAATTGTATCTTGTTTAGGTAATAATCAAGAAGAAGTTTATCAATCTTTGTTAAATTCAAAATCTGGAATTACATTTTCTGAAGAATATAAAGAATATAACTTAAAAAGTAATGTTCACGGTAAACCAAATATTAAACTTGAAGACCATGTTGATAGAAAATTTATAAGATTTATGGGGCCTGGCTCAGCGTACAATTATATTTCTATGACTGAAGCAGTTAAAGACTCTGGGCTAGAAGAAAAAGACGTAAGTAATGTTTTAACTGGAATGATTATGGGATCTGGTGGACCATCAATTGAAAATGTTATTCTAGCAGCTGATAAAACTAGAGAAAAAAATCCAAAAAAAATGGGACCATTTGTTGTTCCAAGAACTATGTCTAGCACTGCTTCTGCTACTTTGGCAGTACCATTTAAAATTAAAGGAGTTAATTATACAATTAGTTCAGCATGTGCAACCAGTGGTCATTGTATTGGGAATGCAATGGAACTAATACAACTTGGAAAGCAAAAAATCGTATTTGCAGGTGGAAGTGATGAAGTTCATTTTGCAATGACAGCAATGTTTGATGCTATGACTGCTCTTTCTTCAAAATATAATGATACTCCTGATAAAGCATCTAGACCATATGATAAAACTAGGGATGGATTTGTAATATCAGGTGGAGGTGGAGTTTTAGTTTTAGAAGAGTACGAACATGCAAAAGCAAGAGGTGCAAAAATTTATGCTGAATTAACTGGCTATGGAGCAACTTCTGATGGATATGATATGGTAGCTCCATCTGGAGAAGGGGCCGTAAGATGTATGCAAATGGCTTTAAATACAAGTAAAAACAAAATTGATTATATAAATACACACGGAACTTCGACACCAGTTGGTGATATAACTGAATTAAAAGCTGTGGGAGAAGTCTTTAAAGAAAATATTCCTAAAATAAGTTCTACAAAGTCTCTTTCAGGTCACTCGTTAGGCGCTACTTCAGTGCATGAGGCTGTTTATAGTTTAATTATGATGAAAAATAACTTTATTTCAGCTTCTATAAACATAACTGATATGGATGATGAGGCAAAAAAATATCCCATAGTTACAAAAGTTGAAAAAGATGTAATTTTAAATTCTATTATGTCTAATAGTTTTGGATTTGGAGGAACTAACGCAACTTTAGTTTTTGAAAAGGTATAATTTATGAGTTTAATGAAAGGTAAAAAAGGGCTAATAATGGGTGTCGCCAATGAGAGATCTATTGCTTGGGGTATTTCTCAAAAATTAGCTGAATCTGGAGCTGAATTAGCATTTACTTATCTAGGAGATGCCTTAAAAAAAAGAGTAGTTCCTTTAGCGGAAAAATTAAATTCAAATTTAACATTTAGTTGTGATGTAGAAAGTAAAGAAGAAGTAATTAAACTTTTTGAAGACATAAAATCAAAATGGGGCCAAATTGACTTTGTTGTTCATGCGGTTGCATTTTCTGATAAATCAGAATTATCAGGAGAATATTTAAATACAACAAGAGAAAATTTTTTAAGAAGTATGTTAATTTCATGTTTTTCATTTACTGAAGTTGCAAAAGAAGCTTCCAAAATAATGAACAAGGGTGCGAGCATGCTTACATTAACTTACGAGTCTAATAAAGCTATCCCAAACTATAATGTAATGGGTGTTTGTAAATCAGCACTTGAGGCAAGTGTAAAATACTTAGCTAGAGATTTGGGTTCAAAAGGAATTAGAGTAAACGCAATAAGCGCTGGGCCAATTAAAACTTTAGCAGCATCAGCAATTGGTGATGCAAAATTTCTGTATAAATGGAACGAGGATCATTCTTTTTTAAAAAGAAATGTAGATATTCACGATGTTGGTAATTCAGCTTTATATTTATTAAGTGATCTTGGGGGTGGAGTTACTGGTGAAATTCACTATGTAGATGCCGGATACAACAAAGTAGGAATGCCAGACCCAAAAAATATTAGTTAAATATTGTGTCAAAAAGATATAGCGGTAAATCATTTAAAGATTCAAGTGTAATGAAAAAACCTAAATTATCTCTTAAGGAAAAAAGAAAATTAAAAAAAGAGAAGAAAAAGAAAAGTTAATTTAACAACAACTGCAGCTTTTTTTCTGATTTTTATCTATTTTATCAGTGTTAATTACTTCTTCTAATTCTTTTTTCTTTAATTCAGCTGCATTTTTTTCTCTTAAAAGTTTGTCTTCGAAGTAAGCATAAAGAGATGAAAAACCTAATTTGATTGCTTTTTTTTGCTCATAATTTTTTCTCCCTTTAAGATTATCAATTATTTTAATAATTTCTTGCTTTTGCATATTAACTTTCTAGACAGCAGCTTGTTTAATAGAAAGTTTTACTTTACCTCTATCAAAGCCTATGACTTTAACTTTAACTGCATCACCTTCTTTGACAACATCAGTTACTTTAGCTACTCTTTTATCAGCTAACTCTGAAATATGAACAAGACCATCTTGTTTTCCAAGAAAGTTAACAAATGCTCCAAATTCCATAATTTTCATAACTTTACCATTATAAATCTTATTTAATTCAGCTTTAGCGGTAAGATCTTTAATAAATTGTAAAGCAATGCTTCGAGATTCTTCATCTGGCGCTGCAACCGTTACAACTCCTTCGTCATTAACATCTACTTTGGCACCTGATTTTTCAACTATTTCTCTTATTGTTGCTCCACCTTTTCCTATAACAGTTGCGATATCTTTTTTATCTACTGTTATTTTTTCCATCTTAGGAGTATACTTACCAACACCATCTCTGGATTTATCTAAAGCTTTATTCATTTCTTCCAAGATATGTATTCTTCCATCTTTAGCTTGTTTTAAAGCTTGTTCCATTATTTCAAATGTAATTCCAGTAATCTTAATATCCATTTGAAGAGATGTAATTCCAACTTTAGTTCCAGCAACCTTAAAATCCATATCACCTAAATGATCCTCATCTCCAAGAATGTCTGATAGTACACTAAAGTCATCACCTTCTTTGATTAATCCCATTGCAATACCTGCAACAGGTTCTTTTATTGGAACGCCAGCATCCATTAATGCTAATGAAGTTCCACAAACTGTTGCCATTGATGATGATCCATTAGATTCTGTAATCTCTGATACAACTCTAAATGTGTAAGGAAAACTTTCTTTCGATGGTAAAGATGAATTAATTGCTCTCCATGCAAGTTTTCCATGTCCAATTTCTCTTCTTCCAGTACCAATTCTTCCAGTTTCTCCAACTGAGAATGGTGGAAAATTATAATGAAGCATAAACCTTTCTCTTTGAAGACCTTCTAAACTTTCAATTCTCTGTTCATCATCTGAAGTTCCAAGTGTAGTTGTAACTATTGCTTGCGTTTCACCTCTTGTAAACAAAGCAGAACCATGTGTTCTTGGCAAAATTCCAACTTCACACATAATTGGTCTTACATCTGAAAGTCCTCTTCCATCAATTCTATTCTTATTTTTTAAGATATCTGTTCTAACTATTTTTTTTTCTAAATTTTTAAGTTCAGAACTAACATCTAAGTCTGTAAAGTTTTCATTTTCTTCAAAAAGTTTTTTTGCTTTATCAGTTATTTCAGATATTAAATTTGATCTTTCTTGCTTATCTCTTACTGAAAAAGCTTTTTTTAACTCATCAGTAAATTCTTCTTCAATTTTTTTCTTAACTTCAGAAAGATCTTTTTTCTCTACAATCCAATCTGTTTTTTTACATTCTGCAGCAAGCTCTTCAATCATATTAATTACTGGGATGAAATTTTCATGACCAAATTTAACTGCGTTTAACATTTCTTCTTCAGTTAATCCGCTTGTTTCTGACTCAACCATTAAAACTGCATCTTTTGTTCCTGCCACAACAAGATCCAATTTTGAATTTTCTAATTCTTTTTTTGAAGGATTAAGAACATAATTGCCATCAACAAAACCAACTCTAGATGCTCCAACAGGCCCCATAAATGGCATACCTGAAATGGCTAAAGCTGCTGATGAGGCAATTATTGACAATATATCTGCTTCATTTTCTTTATCATAAGAAATTACTGTTGGAAGTAATTGTACTTCATTTTTAAATTCATCTGGAAACAATGGTCTAATAGGTCTATCAATCAACCTAGAAATTAATGTTTCGCTTTCAGTTGGTCTTGCTTCTCTTTTAAAATAACCACCTGGAATTTTTCCAGCTGCATAATACTTTTCTTGATAATTTACCGATAGTGGAAAGTAATCTATATCTGGATTTATTTTTTTTGCTCCCACAACAGTTGCTAAAACAACTGTTTCTCCACATTTTGCAATTATTGCTCCATCGGCTTGTCTTGCAATTTTTCCTGTTTCTAAACTTAATTTTTTACCGTTTAGCTCGATTTCTTTTTTAAATACTTTAAACATTTTTTTCTATTTCCTTAAATTTAATTTTGTTATTACATTCTGATAAGAATCTAGTTTATTTTTTTTTAAATAATCTAGTAATTTTTTTCTCTTATTTACTGCTTTTAACAAGCCTACTGAGGAATGTTTATCTTTCTTAAACTTTTTTATATGAATTGATAAATTTTTAATTTTACTAGTTAATTCTGCTATTTGAAACTCTGAAGATCCTGTGTCTTTATCGTGAATAGCAAGTTCTTTACTCTTTTTGTTCATTTTTTTCCTTATTTATTTGTTTGTTTTATTAAGTTTTCAATTTTTTCAGCATAATCAAAAGATTCATCTTTAACAAACAAAAGCTTTGGTAAATACTTCATTGTTATTTTTTTTGATAAAACTTTTCTGATTACAAATGAAAATTCTTTTAATTTGTTTACTGACTCTTGAGCATTTTTTCCACCAAGTGGTAAAACAAATGCTTTAGCAATTTTTAGATCTTGGCTCATTCTTACTTCAGTAACAGTTATTTCTTTTGTTTCAATATTGGGAAGCTTAGCTTCATCTCTTAGAAAAATCATTCCTAGAGCTTGCTTTACCATCTCTCCCACTCTTAATTGTCTTTGCGATACTGGTTTTCCTAGTTTGCTCATTCTATATTGTTCTTTCAGTTACAGTAGAATTATATACTTCAATAATATCTTTTTTTTGAAAATCATTAAAATTTTTGATTGTAATTCCACATTCTAATCCTGCGGATACCTGTTTTGCTTGATTCTTTTCTCTAAAAATTGATCCAATTTTTCCACTAAATACTATTGTGCCATCACGAATTATTCTTACGCTAGAATCTTGCAAAATTTCTCCTTCGATTACTTTTGAACCTGCAACTTTTCCAACTTTTGAAACTTTAAATATTTCAAGAATTTCAGCTGATCCAATTACTTTTTCCTCTACATTAGGTGTTAGTAAGCCAGACATTCTTTGTTTAACAAAATCTAATAGTTCATAAATAATATTGTATGAATTAATTTTTATTTTTTCTATTTCAGCAACTTTCTTTGCTTCTTTGCTTGGTTTTACATTGAATGCAATTAGAATTGCATTAGATGCTTTAGCCAATGAAACATCTGTTTCAGTTATCATTCCTATATCTGATAAAATTATCTTTGGTTTAACTTCTTCATGTTTTATTTGAGAAATTGCATTTTTTATTGCTTCAGAAGATCCATGAACATCAGATTTAATTATTATATTTAATTCTTCAGATGTTTTATCTTTAAATGCTGAATCTTGAGTTACAAATGTTAGTGGGTTTTTTCCTTGTTGATTTTCTTGTATTCTAGCTTCGCACAATAATTTAGCTTCTTTCTCATTTTCCAAAACTATAAAATCATCTCCTGCTTTTGCTGCACCATTGATTCCTAAAACTTCTATTGGTGTTGATGGGTTTGCTTCATTTATATTTAAACCTTGATCATTAATCAATGCTCTTACTTTTCCCCATTTCATTCCACTAACAAAATAATCTCCTTTTTTTAAAGTTCCCGTAGTCACAATTATATTTACTATTGGACCTCTGCCAATATCAATTTTGGATTCCATAACTACTCCATTAGCTTTTATTTCATAATCTGTTTTTAAATCTAACAATTCGGCTTGTAACAAGACTGACTCGATTAATTTATCAAGATTTTTTTTTGTTTTTGTAGATATTTCTACCATTAAAGTATCTCCTGATAAATCTTCGGCTATTAATTCATGTTCTAATAATTGGTTTTTTATTTTTTGCGGGTCAGCCTCTGGAAGATCACATTTATTAATTGCTACTACAATTGGAACTTTTGCTGCTTTAGCATGTTTTATTGACTCTATAGTTTGTGGTTTTACTCCATCATCTGCAGCAACAACTAATATAACCAAATCTGTTAATTTAGAACCTCTTGCTCTCATTTCTGTAAATGCTGCATGTCCCGGTGTATCTATAAAAGTAATTTTATTTGAATTATAATTTATTTGATAAGCACCTAGGTGTTGTGTAATTCCTCCAAATTCTCCAGATACAACATTTGCCTTTCTCAAAACATCTAATACTGATGTTTTACCATGATCTACATGGCCCATAACAGTAACTATTGGAGGTCTACTTTTTAAATTTTCTGACTTTATTTCTTTAATTTTTTTTATTTTTTCTTCTGCTTTTTCTTCTTTAATTGGATTATGCCCAAATTCTTGAACTAAATATTCTGCTATATCAGAGTTAATACTATGATTAATTGTTGCAGTTACACCCATTGATAAAAGATGTTTAATAATACTACTAGACTGTTCAGCCATTCTATTAGCCAACTCTCTAATAGTAATTACTTCGGGGATATTAACATCTCTTTTAACAGGTTTTAGATCCTCAATCTTTTCATCTTTTTTTAGTTCTTTGTTTTCCTTTTTTTTTGCTCTTTTTAGAGAAGCCAAGCTTCTTCCTTTAAATCCAATTTCTTCCTCACTTAATGCTCTTGATACAGTTAGTTTTAATTCTCTTCTCTTAGAACCAATTTTTCCTTTTTGAACATTTTCCCCTTTAAGTCTTTTAGTTGCCCTCTGTTCAGCTAGTTTCCTTTTTTCAAAATCATTTGCAGCAAATGGTTTAGCAAATGTGGTTTCTCTAGGAACAAAATTAGCTTTTGGTTTGTTATATGTACTTTTTTGAGACCCAGTTTTTGAAAATGAGCCTTTTAAACCAAATCTATTTTTTTTTCCAATTACTACTGAGTTTTTTCCCTGTGATTTTGCTAATTCTATATTATCTATAGTTTTTTTTGAACTTCCAGAAATAGTTAACTTTAATTTTTTCTTCTCCATAAGTCATCTCTCAATCTTTATAAACTTTATCTCTTGCAGACATTATTAAATCATCAGCTTCTTTTTTGGAAAGAGCAAAATCTTCTAAATATCCTTTAACTTTTATTCTCTCTCCTTTTACAATATCATAAGCACCCGTAAGTTCATCGGAAGATAAATCAGCAAAATCTAATAATTTTAAAATATTTTGCTCACCTAAAGTTACCAACATACCTGGTGTTAAACCTTCATGCTTAATTAGCTCACTTTCTAGTCCTAATTCTTTTATTTTATTTTGTATTTCCATCTGATCTTTTTTGTAAAATTCATCCGCTCTCTCAATAAGTTCTTTTGCTGTTTCTTCTTCTATTCCTTCAATTTTTGTTAATGCTTCAATGGAACTATCTTTTATATCATCAATTGAGGAAAAGCCCTCAGCAACTAATAATTGACCCAAAGTTTCATCTAATTCTAAATTTTTCACAAAATTTTCAGTTTTTTCTTTAAACTCTATTTGTCTTCTTTCAGAATCCTCCTGGTCCGTCATTATATTTATTTCATAATTTAATAGTTTAGTTGCCAGCCTAACATTTTGACCTCTTCTTCCTATTGCTTTACTTAAATTTTCTTCACTAAGAATAACATCAAGTTTTTTTAAATCATTATCTACATTAACTCTTTGTACTTCAGCAGGAGATAGGGCGTTTGCTACTACAGCTGCTGGGTCTTCAGACCAATTAACTATATCAATTTTTTCACCTTGAAGTTCGTTTACAACTGCCTGAACTCTACTTCCTCTCATACCAACACACGCACCAACTGGGTCTAGCGATGCATCTATTGCTTTAACACATATTTTTGCTCTACTTCCTGGATCTCTTGCAGAAGACTTAATTTCAATAAGGCCATCATAAATCTCTGGGACTTCCTGAAAAAAAAGTTTTTCCATAAATTTTGGATGTGCTCTAGATAGAAAAATTTGTTGACCTTTTGGTTCTCTTCTTACATCTAAACAATATGCTTTTATTCTGTCTCCTGCTTTTATATTTTCTCTTGGTATAATCTCATTTTTTTGAATGATTGCTTCTGTTCTACCCAGATCTACAATCACATTTCCAAACTCAATTCTTTTTACTATTCCACTAAGTATTGTATCTTTTTTATCTTTAAAATCTTCATATTGCCTTTCTCTTTCTGCTTCTCTTACGTTAAAGCTTATTACCTGCTTAGCAGTTTGGGCAGCAATCCTTCCAAAATCAAAAGATGGCAAAGGTTGTAAAACTACATCTCCAATGTTTTTACCTTTATTTGTTTCATTAAGTTTAATTGCCTGATCTAGACTTATTTCTAGATTAGAATTTTCTGGTTTTTCAACAATTATAAGCTTTCTAAATATTCCAATATCTCCATTGTCTCTATCAATTAAAACTTTAATTTCATTTTCTGATCCAAATTTTGATTTAGCAGCTTTTGCAATACCATTTTCCATAGAATCAATAATTAATTCTTTATCTATAGATTTTTCTAAAGCCACAGCTTCAGCTATTCTTAATAATTCAAGTTTATCTGCTCTTCTATTCAACATTTTGTTTTCTCCAAAAAAAAATGGGCCGAAGCCCATTTTGAAATTTCAACAATGTAAGGTGAATATAGGTATTTTTTTTATATTTTCAACTTTAATTACTTATTAAAAACATCAGCTTTATCAGTTTTTTCCCATGAAAATGAGCCGTCTGACCCTGGATCTCTTCCAAAATGGCCATATGCAGCTGTTTTTTCATATATTGCTTTATTTAAACCCAACATTTCTCTTATTCCTCTTGGACTTAAGTCAAAGTTATCATTAATTAATTTTTCTACATGTCTATTTTTTTCTTCATCATTGTCAAAAAGATCAACATAAATTGATAAAGGTTTTGATACTCCAATTGCATAAGCTAGTTGAATTAAACATTTATCTGCTATCTTTGATGCAACTACATTTTTTGCCAAGTATCTTGATGCATATGCTGCTGATCTATCAACTTTTGTAGGATCTTTTCCTGAAAAGGCCCCTCCACCATGAGGAGCTGCTCCTCCGTAGGTATCTACAATAATTTTTCTTCCTGTTAATCCACTATCTCCGTCTGGTCCACCGATGACAAAATTACCTGTGGGATTTACATAAATTTCACTTTCGTCCAATCCATTTATAAGATTTTTTGGGATAGATTTTTCTATGTATGGCTTAACTAATTCTCTCACCTGTGATTGATTTACATCTGCAGAATGTTGAGTTGAAATTACAACTGACTTTACATGAGCAGGTTTTCCATCTTTATACTCAATAGTAATTTGACTTTTTGAGTCAGGCTCAATATTTTTTAACTTTCCAGACTTTCGATCTTCTGCCATTAATCTTAAAATTTTATGTGAATAATGTATGGGTGCTGGCATAAGCACATCTGTTTCATTACATGCATAACCAAACATTATTCCTTGGTCTCCAGCTCCTTCATCTTTATTTCCAGATGAGTCTACACCCATTGCAATATCTGCAGATTGAGAATGAAGATGACTTTCTATTTTAGTTGCATCCTTCCATGTAAAGCCTTCTTGGTCATAACCAATATCCTTTATACACTCTCTAACTTTTTGAATTAAATCTTCTTTTTTTATTTCTGGTCCTCTTACTTCTCCAGCTAAAACCACCTTATTTGTTGTTGTTAAAGTTTCGCAAGCTACTCTTGATTGAGGTTCTGCACCTAAATAACTATCTACAACCATATCTGATATTCTATCGCAAACTTTATCCGGATGTCCTTCTGAAACTGACTCGCTAGTAAATAAATAATTTTTTTTCATCTTAACTCCCTTTCTTTTTTAAAAAAAAAATTAAACTAATATAAAATAATAAAAAATAAAAGAAGATCTTATTGCCAAAAGAACTAAAAAGAGTTTTTTTTGTTTGCTCAAAACTTTTTATTTCAATAACTCCCCTCTCAGTTGATTTAATCTGATTAACTATTTGTCCTTTTGGATTAATAAATGCTGAAATTCCATTGTTTGCTGAACGAATTAAATTCTTTCCTTCTTCTATAGATCTAAATATTGAGTGTGAAAAATGCTGGTATGGTCCTACAGAATTACCAAACCAACCATCTTCAGATATATTAAGTATTAAATTATAATTATCATTAGTTTTATTAATTTTTCCTGAATAAATTATTTCGTAGCAAATTAATGGAACAAAATTTAAATTATTTACATTTATTATATCTCTATCATTGCTGCTGGAGAAAGACCTATAGCCTTGAGTAATCTTTTTTAGACCAAATTTTCTAAAAAAATTTTCAAAAGGTAAAAACTCACCAAAAGGTACTAGTTTATTTTTGTTATACTTTCCTAATATATTTAAATCTTTA
>CABZXL010000002.1:0-57500 GCA_902529715.1 uncultured Pelagibacteraceae bacterium
ATCTAAAATTGGCATACCGTAAATGGGGCTTTGTGGATCAGTTTTTGCTACGGGATTAGTTACATCATTTGCTCCAATAACATATGCAACATCACAATTGGCAAAATCATTGTTGATTTCTTCAAGTTCAAAAACTTCATCATATGGCACGTTTGCCTCAGCTAATAACACATTCATATGTCCAGGCATTCTACCAGCTACTGGATGTATTGCATAACTAACTTTAACACCATTTTTTTTAAGAGCATCCACCATCTCCCTTAATGCATGTTGTGCCTGAGCAACTGCCATACCATACCCTGGAACAATTATTACTGATGAAGCATTTTTCATCAAAAATGCAGCATCGTCAGCATTTCCACTTTTAACAGGTTTTTGTTCTTTGCCTTTTGCAGATGAAGATTGATCAGTTCCGCCAAACCCTCCTAAAATTACATTAAAGAAAGAACGGTTCATACCTTTGCACATGATATAAGATAAAATTGCACCAGAAGATCCAACTAAAGCTCCAGTAATTATTAATGCAGTATTTTCTAGAGTGAAACCAATTCCAGCTGCTGCCCAACCAGAATATGAATTCAGCATAGATATAACAACTGGCATATCAGCTCCACCTATCGGAATGATCAATAGAACTCCGACTAAAAATGAAATTATAATTATAACCCAAAACCAAGTGCTTATTTGAGTTTTACATAAATAAAATATTAAGCCCAACAAAATTATACCTAAAGCCAAATTTAAAAAGTGTTGACCTAAAAAAGTTATTGGAGAACCAGACATTATTCCTCGCAATTTTAAAAAAGCTATAATAGAACCAGTAAAGGTTATAGCTCCTATTGCTGCGCCCAAAGACATTTCGATTAAACTTGCTATTTTAATATTTCCTGGTGATCCTAAATTAAAAACTTCAGGATTTAAAAAAGCTGATATTGCAACAAATACTGCAGCAAGGCCAACTAAACTATGAAAACCTGCTACAAGCTCTGGCATTGCTGTCATTGGTATTTTATATGCAATAAATGCTCCTACAGAACCTCCGACTAATAAAAAACCTAAGACATATAAAAATCCAGTAGAAAAATTTCCGACAGATAAAAAAGTAACTCCAATGGCAATTACCATTCCAATAATTCCAAATAAATTTCCCTGTCTTGATGTTTCTGGGGATGAAAGTCCTCTTAAGGCTAAAATAAATAAAATACCTGAGACCAAATAAAAGACTGCCAATAAATTTGCTGACATATTTATTTATCTTTCTTTTTCTTTTTGTACATCGCAAGCATTCTTTGAGTTACAAGAAAACCTCCAAAGATATTTACTGCGGCTAAAATAATAGCTAAAAAACCAAAAATATTTGCAGTATTAAATATATTTCCAGAATTTCCTGCTAGGGCTGCAATTATTGCTCCAACAATAATTACTGAAGATATTGCATTAGTTACTGACATTAAAGGTGTGTGCAATGATGGAGTAACACTCCAAACTACATAATATCCGATAAATATCGATAGAATAAATATGCTTAATCTAAATATAAAAGGATCTATTTCCATATTATTTCACTAAAGTTTTATTAATAATTTCATCTTCTAAATTAATATTTATTTTATTATTTTTCTTATCATAAAGATTTAAAATAAAATTAAATAAATTTTTTGCATATAAATTTGACGCAGATATAGGAAGCTTATTTAAAATATTTTTTTCACCAAGTATTGTAACTCCATTTTTTTCAACAATTTCGTCTACTTTTGTGTATGCTGCGTTTCCACCTTGAGAAGCAGCTAAATCATAAATTACTGACCCTGGCTGCATATCTTCAATCATTTTTTCATTTATAATCAATGGAGCTTTTTTTCCTGGAATAAGTGCAGTACAAATAACTATATCAGTTTTTTTTAAAGTTTGTGCTAAAAGGTTTTCTTGTTTTTTTTTAAATTCTTCTGAAGCTTCTTTTGCATAACCACCTTCGGTTTCTAAATTTTCAGAACCTTCAACTACTAAGAATTTTCCACCAAGGCTTTCGACTTGCTCTTTTGATGCTGTTCTTACATCAGTAGCAAATACTATTGCCCCCATTCTTTTAGCAGTCGCTATAGCTTGAAGTCCAGCAACTCCAGCACCTATTACTAATACTTTTGCAGCTGATATAGTTCCTGCTGCAGTCATCATCATTGGAATTGCCTTTTTAAATTCTGCAAAAGAGTCAACAACAGCTTTATATCCAGCCAAGTTTGCTTGTGAAGAAAGAATATCCATTGACTGTGCACGTGTAATTCTTGGAAGAAGTTCTAGAGAAAAAATGGATGTTTTTTTGGATTTAAATTTTGCTATTTTTTCTAAATTTTGATTAGAATTGAAACTTCCAACGAGAATTTTATTTTCCTGAAAGAATTCTAAGTTTTTTTCTTCTGGTAGTTTTAATTGTAAAACTACATCTGATTGTCTCAGAATATTTTCTTTTTTTTCAATTTTACAACCTTCATTTAAAAATTGGTTATCTGAAATGCCTAAATGAGAGCCATAACCATCTTCCAGTAAAATTTGGAAACCACTAGTAATATATTTTTTTGCGATATCAGGAGTTATAGAAATTCGTTTTTCTATTTCCTTATTTTCTGATATTGAACCAATTATCATAAATAAAAAAATCTATTTTTGTCTAGCTTTAAACTTTGGATTTTTTTTATTAATTATATATAGCCTACCTCTTCTTCTGACTAATTTTGAGTTAAGATCTCTTTTTTTTAAGGATTTAAGTGAGCTAGCTATTTTCATAAATAATTTAAAGTTTTAGCCTGGCAACGTCCTACTCTTCCATGTCTTAAGACAAAGTACCATCGGCGCAGAAAGGCTTGACTTCCGAGTTCGGAATGGGATCGGGTATTACCCTTTCGCAATAATCACCAGGCAGAAATCTTATATAGAAATTTTTGTTTTTGTAAACTTTAATTATTTAAGATTTAACTGGCTTAAATACTGATAAATATTAAATCAATCTAATTTGAATTTATCTTTGTAATCGATGTTCGAAGCTTGCAATTGTTCATTCTTTAATAAAAGAAAATTTTCGCATACAAGAATATCAATATTTGTTCCCATAAAACAATTAAAAGCATCTTCAACTGAACAAACTATTGGCTCACCTCTAATATTAAATGAAGTGTTAACTAAAATTGGGCATTCTGATAATTCATTAAACTTAGCTAATAAATTATAAAATTTTTTATTAGTTTTGCTATCTACTGTTTGTATTCTGGCGGAATAATCTACATGGGTCACAGCTGGAACTATAGATCTTTTAACCTTTAGCAAATCTATACCAAATAATTTTTTTTGATCATCTTTTATATTAATTCTTTTATCTTGTTTAATCTCAGAAACCATTAGCATATATGGACTAGGGACATCTATCTCAAACCAATCTTTAAGCTTATCAATTATAATTGCTGGAGCAAATGGTCTAAAACTTTCTCTAAATTTAATTTTTAGATTCAATTTTTTTTGCATATCTTCTGACCTGGGATCAGCAATTATTGATCTTGATCCTAAAGCTCTAGGTCCAAATTCCATTCTCCCTTGAAACCAACCTATGATTTTTTGTTCAATTAAATATTTAGAGACTCTTTCTATTAAAGGCATGTCATCTAAAAAATGATACTTTGCTCCAATGTTTTTTAAAGTATTTTCAACTTCTGAGTTTGAATACGAAGGACCTAAATAGGATCCTTTCATACTATCATCATTTTTGATTTTTCTATCTTTTTTTAACTCTTTATGCCAAAATCCTATTGCAGCCCCAAGTGAACCTCCGGCATCTCCTGCAGCAGGTTGAATCCATATATTTTTAAAAGATCTTGACTTTAGAATTTTTCCATTTGCCACACAATTTAAAGCAACGCCTCCTGCCAAACATAAATTATTACTATAATTTTCTTTTTTTATAGAATTAACTAAATTTATAACAATTTTTTCTGTAACTTTTTGGATGGACGCAGCTATATCCATATGAAATTTTTCAATATTATTTTGTTTTGAGTCTCTTGCTTCTTTGCCAAATAGTTTAATAAAATTTTTATTGATCATTGTTAAACCAGTCGCATAATTAAAATATTTTAAGTTCAATCTAAAAGTTCCATCATTTTTTAAGTGAACTAAATTTTTTAATATCAATTCTTCATATTTTGGAGAGCCGTAAGGAGCTAGTCCCATAACTTTATACTCTCCACTATTTACTTTAAATCCAAGGTAATAAGTAAATGCTGAATAAAGCAACCCAATAGAATGAGGAAAGTGCATTTCTTTTAATATTTTTAATTTATTATCATTACCAATCGCAAGTGTAGTTGTAGCCCATTCTCCTACTCCATCCAAAGTTAAAATAGCAGCATCTTTGAAAGGAGAAGGATAAAATGCACTAGCTGCATGACTAAAATGATGTTCAGAAAAATGTATTTTATCTATAGAAGAAAATTTAAGATCATGCATTTTTAACTTATCAAATAAATATTTTTTCTGGAAAAGTTTTTCTCTTAGCCAAATTGGCATTGACATAGAAAAAGATTTAAATCCTCTAGGGGCAAATGCCAAATATGTTTCAAGCAACCTCTCAAATTTTAAAAAAGGTTTTTCATAAAAAACTATATAATCAACTTCATTAAGCTTGATATTGCCTTTTTGTAATACAAATTCTACAGCATTATAAGGATAGCTTGAATCGTGTTTTACTCTTGTAAATCTTTCTTCTTGAGCAGCAGCAATAATTTCTCCATCGGTTAAAAGTGTTGCAGCACTATCGTGATAAAATGCAGATATTCCTAATATATTTGTCACTAAAATATTGTATAAATAAATGGCGCAATTACTGAGCCTTGACTTAATACTATTAAAAAACCAAACAATGCAAGAATAAGCAATATTGGAAAAAGCCAATATTTCTTTCTAGCAAATAAAAATTCTAAAAATTCTTTAAAAAAATCTATCATTAATATTGTTTTTTCATTGAGTTAATATCCTTATCTCTTTTTATCCAATATGAATTATTTTTTTTATCAAATTTTAATCTTAACAGATCTTTTCCAATTAATTTTAACACTAAGCCAATTGGGGTAATGATTAAAAAAAAAACAATTCCCATTACAATTGGTGAAATAATATGTCCTAAATACTCTCCAAGTTTTATCCAAACATTCCTTAAAAATCTTAATAATTTTAAATTAAGAATGGTTATAATTACAAAAAAAATAGCTATTGAAAAAAAAATATAACTAAAAGAAATAGTTAACTGAAAAGGGAAAAAACTTAAACATAAAAAAATTATAAAAAATAATAATCCAAACTTTTGATTTCTATTCATTTTTTAATTTGTTTTTTAATAAATGATTTAACATAATCTTTTAATTGTATCTTACCATAGCACTTATGAACTTTATTAGAAAATGATAAATTAGCTAAAGCAGAAGCATATCTTTCTCCAGATCTGACTGGTAAATATTTTATTTTAGAACTAAATAACTTTGCTACTTGAACTATAGAGTAACTTTTTTTATTTGAAATACTATAGTGACGACATTTATTTTTTTTCCATGCTTCGTAGCACACCTCAACAGTATCTTTGACGTGAGTAAATCTTCTAGTTTGAGTTCCTGGCCTAACAACAGTTAGTGCTTTATTGTTTTCATACAACTTTTCAAATATACCTATTACTGTTGCCATTTCTCCATTTCTAATATGTCTAGGTCCATATACATTATAAAAATAAACAACTTCATACTTTAAACCAAACCATTTTTTTAAGTTCTCTAAAAGTTCAAGATTTTTTGATTTAGTAAATGCGTAAGGAGATAAGTTTTTATCTTTCCCATTATTTCCAATGCTTGCTGACGTTGCGGAATAAATTATTTTTATTTTATTATCCAGACAAAATTTAAATACCTCTCTTGTACCAATAGAATTTGACTGAAAACATTGATCAAATTTTTTAAAGCTTTGATAAATCCTAGAAAATTCTCCAAAATGAAAAAGAGAATTAATATTTTTTTTATATTTTTTTAATACTATTTTAATATCTTCTGTATTTTTATTTAGGTAAATAATTCTTTTACTTTTGAAGTGATTATATTTACTGCCACTTGAATAATTATCAATACTGATAATATTTAGTTTTGTTTTATTTAAAAAATATTCAATTAAGTTAGAGCCTACAAAGCCCGCACCACCGGTTACTACTATATATCTCTTTTTCACTATAAAATTTTATTGGTTGAAGCCATGTTTAGTTTTTTAATTAAAATAATCAAATAAATAATTTATTTTAAAGAATTAATTAATTATTTTAAGAAAATAACACATAATATTTGTTAAATAATAATCAATTCCTTTAAATATATTTTTTTTTTTAGATAAATTTATATAATATTTGTGCTGTTCTTTACGTCTATACCAATAATTTTTACTAATAATTTTGCTAAATGTTTTATCTAAATTTTTTATGCCTAAGCTTTTATAAGTAAGATATGAATTCAAACTTTTAAAATCATAAAAAATCTGACAATATATTGCAATTAAAATATCAATTGCTAAATATTTACAATCAAATGGTTTAGTTTGTTTAAAAAAATTTACAACAACCTCTCTTTTAATTGTTAAACAACTTGTTGAATGTACTAGTGGCCAACTATTAACTACTTTCTTGTATATATATAAATTTTTATAATATTTACTTAAACTAATTAATTTTTTTGATTTTTTTGATGATTCGTCATAAATCATAGGTGAATCTTGTATACAGCTATATTTATAATTAATTAATTCTTTACTTATAAAATATAATTTTTTTTTTGAAAAAAAATCATCTCCATCAATTAAGCAAATATATTCTCCTTTGCAATATTTTAAAGCTGACTCAATTTTAAATAATTGATCTTGAGTTGGATATTGATATGAGCTTTCTAAAAAAAGAAACTTAATATTTTTGTATTCCTTATACTTTTCTTTCAACTCATAATATTTTTTATCAGAGGTGTCAGATACAATTATTTCAAAACTTTCTTTCGTATCTTGATTTAATATTGAAAGTATACATCTTTCTAAATAATTATTTTGATTATGTGAATTAACTATAATGCTAAATTTTGTCATTAAAAAATTCTTTATTTACGTATATATAATCAAAAGTTTTTCTAAAAGGCATTCTGGATTTATAAAATTTTATAAATCCATTTTTATTCAATAATGAATGCATTTGTGAAAATTTATAGTTTTTAATTATCATAAAATCATAATGATGTTCAAAATAAATTACTTTAATTTTTTTAATTTTTTCATCTAAATCATTTAGTATAAAATATTCGTAACCCTCGGTGTCTATTTTCATTAAATCTATTGATAAAAAAGAATATTCATCAAAAAAATCTGAAGCTTTTTTTATTTTAATTTTTTCTTTTGATTGAAAATTTTTATTTTTAAAGAAAAATTTTAATATTTTATTTTTTCTTTTATAGTAGTTTGATTGTGTATTTATTTGATTTATTGTTGAAGATGAGCTCTCAATTGTTTTGTTTATTAAAATTTCCTTAGTTTCTTCACCTAGTGCAAAATTAAATTCATTTATTTCGCATTTATCTTGATATTTTATCAAGTTATTGGACATTTTTTTAAAGCTTTCCAAAACTGGTTCGAAAATAAATATTTTTTTAATTTTAAATCTTTTTAATAAGTCCAATGATGTCTCCCCCTTATGACCACCAATGTCAAAAACTGTATTAATTTCTTTATTAAATATTTTTTGTAAATTTTTATAAATATTTATTTTATGTTTCATATCAACAATATTTAATAAAAATTGTAAAATTTTATTCATTTTTCTGTATTAAAATAAATTAAATAATTAAATTTCTTTTTTACCTCTATTGCAGGTCTATGAGTACAGGGAGATTTAATATCCCAACATCCTCCTCGAACTGGTTTATTTAATATTATATTCTCTTCTAGTTGAACTTCTTTATAGCTTTCTTTAGGTAAAAAATAGTATGCATTGTCTAATATATTATAGTTATATATGGTAATTTCTTTTTCAATTCTGTTTATATTTCTAACATTAAATATCAACAGACCAATTATAATTAGAATTACAAATTTTCTATTATCACTAATATTTAATTTTTTTTTAGATAAAAAATTACTTATTGGCATAAACATTAGTATAGCTAATAAGCAAAAACCTCCATATCTTAAGGCTGGATGATAAAAAAACCAATACAAAAATATTACAAAAATTGGAATATATAAATTTAAATAAGAAAACTTTATTTCTTTTGTTGAAATCCATTTATTTTTTAAAAAAAATAAATATACAACAAAAATAATTGCAATTGTTCCTAATAAAGTATCAGAAACTTTATTAAAAAAATAATTTTCAAGCCACCCACCAACCCAATTAATTCCTTTTATATACTCTTCAGGATTTTCTACTCTTGAATTTGGTGTATGCCCAGCTTTTGACCAAACCTCAAAATGTTTACTCATTCTATTTATTTCATGTTCGCTCATAGCCCAGCTAAATTTAGAAAAACACAATTTTTTTATTGGATAAATTAAACAACCGGTATTTGCGAAATTTACATGTAATACAAAAATACCAGTTAAAATTAATATAAACATTTGTTTATTGTAGAATAATTTTTTTATTTTTAATTGAGATTTAAATTTAAAATAAATAGGTATAAGTATAATAATATAGATTAAAAAATAAGTTTTTAATGTAAAAATAATTGCCAAAAGTAATAAAATAAAACTTAAATCAAAATTATTTAATTTTTTTTCATTAATAATTTTTAATGAATAAATAGTTAGTAATAAAACTATTATTTGTCCAGATCGATCTGTTCCATGTTCGGCAAATCTATAAAAAACAATATTTATAAATATAAAAAAGAATAAGGACAAAAACTTTATAAAATTATTTTTTGAAATTTTAATAATATTTAAAACAAGGATTATGTTTGAAAAAAACATAATAATAAATGCACCGTAATGAAAAGAAAAATAATTTATTATAGGTAAATAAAATACTGAATTTAAATAGAATAAAGAGGATGGTGTTCTAAAACCATGATTAAAATTTCCAAGTCCATATAGAAGTTTATTTTCAACCAAATTTACAGTGTATGGAAGATGATAGTAAGGAAAATCATCATGAGATTTATGTAAAAATATCCCAATCAACAAAGCAATAAATATCAGTAAAGATATTTTCTGTTTTTTAAAAAAATTCTTATAACCTTTTTTTAAATAAAAATGAGTAATAAAAGTTAATAAACCTACTGTTAAAAGTACTATATTGTGAAGGTAGTTATGGCTTAAAAAAATATTTGTTAGATAAGATATAAAAATTAAGAAAAAACATCCTACAAGTCCTATAACTCCAATATTTTGATTTAAATATTCTTTATCACAAATATAGCTATAAATTATTCCATATCCTATTACTGAAAAAGTAATTATAACTAAAAAAGTTGGAAGTAATATCATGACAAATTAAAATATACTGTTAACTTACCAAAATAAATAAATAAATGAAAAAGCTTACTCTGCAATTAAAATAATTGTAACAACTCGTTAGATAAATATTATGAGAGAATTAACATTAATTATACCAGCAAAAAATGAATCTGAGTCTCTACCCAGTGTATTATCTGAGCTAGAAAAATTTGATTGCAATAAAACAATTATTGTTGACCCATCTGACACAGGTACAATTAAATCAATTGAAAATTTTAAATGTAATATAATAGATCAGAAAGTTACTGGCTATGGAAATGCATTAATTGAAGGAATTAATAGTGTAAATACAAAATATTTTTGTATTTTTAATGCTGACGGGTCCTTTGATCCAAAAGATTTAAAAGAAATGCTAAATAGATTAGAAAAAGGAGAAGATTTTATATTCGCTTCTAGATATATGCAAAATTCTGGAAGTGAAGATGATACATGGGTTACATCTTTAGGAAATTTTTTATTTACTTTTCTTGGAAATTTTTTATATAAATTAAATATATCAGACATTTTATTTACATATATTTGTGGAAAAACAAATCTAGCTAAAAATTTAGGTTTATCAAATAAAAGTTTTGGAATTTGTGTTGAAATACCAATATTGGTAAAATTCCATAATCATAAATATTTATGCATACCTTCATACGAAAGAAAAAGAATTGCTGGTAAAAAAAAAGTTAATGCATTGCGTGATGGATGGATTATTTTAATGGAATATTTTAATTTAATTAAATTTAGAAAAAAATAATTTTTTTAATTTTTTTTTTTATAATTTTTATGTACAAAAAAATAATCTATTCCAAGATTTCTTGGATCAAATTTTAAAATTTTTGGAGACAATTTAAAATATCTAAAAATTATTATTTTATAATTATATTTTTCTAAAATATCTATTAAAGATTCAAATTGTAGTTTTGAAATTAGAGACTTTGATATTTCGATTAAAATTAATGGTTTAAATTTTTTAATAAATTTTTGTGCACCATTGATAACATGGTATTCATTTCCATCTACATCAATTTTTAAAATATAATTAATTTTTTTTCTAAAAATTAATTCATCTAAACTTCTTTTTCTAACTTTATCTACATTACCTTCTCTAAAGAATAGCTTGCCTTTTTTCGAATCCGGTAAAATTGGATAGTGACTATAAACTCTATTAACTTTATTTTTATAAGATATTAAATAATTAAGAGTTTTTATTTTATTTTCAATTTTATTTAATTTTAAATTTTCTTTTAATAAAGAATAATTTTTTTTATCAGGCTCAATTGTATATACTTTTGAAATCTTTTTCTTATAAGCAAAATAAAAAGGTATAGCAAAAGCACCAATATTCGCTCCGATATCAATTAAGCATGTATTTTTTGAAATATAGTTTTTAAAAAAATTAATATTTTTTTTTTCGAAATAGCCAAAAAAAAATAAACTACTTCCAATAACATCGTTGATATTGATCTTCCAAATTATATTGTCTCTTTTAATTATTCTAATTTTTTTTTTTTTTGACAAAAAAATTAAATAAAGGAGTTTTAATATATAATGTTTAAAGACTGAAAAATACTCCATTAAAATATACCAGCTTCGATATTTACTAAATATTTCATAATTAGTTTTTAATTATTTATAACTAAGAAATTTATAAACAACTATATAGGTTAAAACAGCAAATAATGTAAGCATAACCAATATATTTGTTTGGTTATAGAATTTAGATCCAATAAAGAAAATTATTAAGTTAAATATATTTATTAATAGCCCTGTTAAAGAATTTAAATATATTTTTTTTATATTAATTTTTTTTTTTAAAAATAAAAATATTATATGATGAAGATGCATTTTATCAGGTTCTGTGGTTATAATATTCTTTTTTAATCTTCTTATGATTGAAAATAAATTCTCCCATGCTGGATACCATAAAATTAATATAATAAAAAATGGCGATACGTTGGAATTTTGAATTGCAAAATTTATGCATAAATATCCAATTAAAAAAGAAATACAGTAAGAACCTGCATCACCTAAAAAGTTTTTTTCAAATAAATTAAATAAAAACATTACAAATAAAATGGAAACTAAGTTGATTGTTAAATTATAATCTAGATTTAAATTGAAGATATTGGCAATATAAATTAGTACAATTAGTACTGAAATGAAGTAGCCTAATACCAAAGAGTTAATTCCATCAATAAAATTTGAACCATTTATTAAAACTAAAAAACAAAAGCTTGTAAAAAAAATACTAAAAATATAATTTTCTAAAAAAATATCTAAGTATTCTAAATTAGTTTTTTCAACATTTGTTCCAGTAAATACTATGAATAAAATTACTACAATAATTTGTAAAAATAATCTTTTTAAAGGAGATGATATTGTATTGGCATCTGAAAATATTCCTATGGAAAGCATCAAAAATAAAAAGAAATTTATAAGTTGTAAATTAAAATTTATTAAAGAAAATGAAATCAAAAATATTATCCCTCCACTTAAAGGAATTTTTTTTATCGAATTCATATTACTTTTATGAATAGATTTTTTTACATCATCTATAAGAATATTATATTTTGAAAATAAATAATTAATAAAAACACTGATTGATATAATAATAAAAATATTAATCAATTGGTTCATTATAATTTCTAAAATATATGATTTTTTTTAAATTTTTTATTATTTTGTTTTAAAAAATCATTAAAAGTTATATCAAAGGACTTATTAAAATCATTACCTGGCTTCCATCCATATTTTTTTGCCAATTTAATATCTAAACATTTTTTTGGCATGCCGTCAGGTTTTGATTTATCGTAACGAATTTTTAATCTAACATTTAATTTTTTCATTATAAAATTTGCATACCAATTAATTGTGTGATCTTTTCCAATTCCAATATTTATAAAAGGTTCTTTAATTTTTTTATTCATAAAAAAAATTATTGCTTTCGC
Source organism: uncultured Pelagibacteraceae bacterium (assembly GCA_902529715.1). Lineage (GTDB taxonomy): Bacteria > Pseudomonadota > Alphaproteobacteria > Pelagibacterales > Pelagibacteraceae > Pelagibacter. Next base: position 12,501 of record CABZXL010000002.1, read on the forward strand.
AAAATCTTCAACAAACATTAATTCCCTTCTTGCCTTTCCACTCCCCCAAACTTCTAAAAAGGATTTTTTTTTTATCTTTGCATTATATATTTTACTCAGTAAAGCTGGGTAAAAATGTGAATTTTTAAGATCATAGTTATCTTTAGGCCCATACATATTTGGTGGCATAAAACTTTTATAATTTAATTTTAAAAATTTATTATAATTTTCACACATTTTTAATCCCGCTATTTTTGCAATAGAATAAGCATCATTACTTTCTTCCAATGGACCAGAAAGTAAGTATTTTTCTTTCATAGGCTGCTTACAATGTTTAGGATAGATACAACTTGATCCAAGAAAAAAAAGATTTTTCACTCCAGCTAAATAGGATCCGTGAATGATATTATTTTGAATCTGCAGATTTTCATAAAGAAACTTGTCTTTATTTATAGAGTTGGAAATTATGCCACCTACTCTAGCGGCTGCTAAAATAACTAAATCTGGTTTATTTTTTTTTAAAAAATTAAAAGTTTTTTGCTGATTAATAAGATCTAATTTTTTTCTATCAATGGTTAATAATTTTTTATATCCTTTTTCTTTCAATTTTCTTGTTACAGCTGATCCAACCATTCCGTTATGGCCAGCAATATAAATTTTTGCATTTTTTTTTATCATTGATTTTCGATAAGAATTTTTTCCTTTTTTGCTTCATCTAAATCATGATCTATCATTGTTTTAATCAACTTATAAAAATTGTATTTTGGTTTAAATTTTAGCTTTTTATATGCTCTTTTAGGGTTTCCTCTTAAATAATTAATATCTAAAGGTCTAAAATATTTTTTATCAACTTTAATAAATATTTTTTTCTTACCATTCGCTATATGGTAACATTTTTCATTTTTACCTTTTCCAGTCCAAAGGATTTTGATTTTTAAATATTTACAGGCTTCGTTTATAAATTGTTTTACGCTATATGCTTTTCCTGTTGCAATTATATAATCCTCTGGTTTTTTTTGTTGTAAAATTCTCCATTGCATTTCTACATAATCCTTTGCATGGCCCCAGTCTCTTTTTGCATTAATATTTCCCAAATATAAAAGATTTTCTAAACCTAAAATATATCTTGTTAAAAATCTTGTAATTTTTTTTGTTACAAAGGTTTCTCCTCTTCTTGGACTTTCATGATTAAATAATATTCCGTTGCAAGCAAACATGTTATATGAATCTCTATATATTTGTGTAATCCAATGTGCATATAACTTTGATGCCCCATATGGTGACTGAGGATAAAATATGGATTTTTCATCAAATGTTTTTCTTCCAAATGTTTTTCCAAATAATTCAGATGTACTTGCCTGATAAAATTTACATTTTTTTAAATTTAAAAATCTCATTGCCTCTAATACTCTTAATGTACCGAGACCTGTAACTTCAGATGTATACTCTGGATTTTCAAAAGAAACTCCTACATGGCTCTGAGCTCCTAAATTATAAATTTCATCAGGTTTAATTTTTGATATTAAATTAAATACACTATTCGAATCCGTAAGGTCTCCATAATGAAGATAAAAATTAGTTGAATAGTGTGGATCGATATAAAGATGATCCACTCTTTCTGTATTAAATGAAGACGATTTTCTTTTTATTCCATGAACAATATAATTTTTTTTTAAAAGAAGCTCTGCTAAATAAGATCCATCTTGTCCAGTTATACCAGTAATAAGTGCTTTTTTTCTTTTTTTCATTTATTCAAATTTATAATTTGTGTGCATTTTTTATTCAAATAATAAACTGCCAACCTAGCTGTTAACAATAAAGATAAAATAAAATTTTTTCTTTCATACTTATAATAAACTTTAAATCCATTAACAAATTTTAAAATTAAGTTTGATGATAGTGAATTATTATTTTTTCTCCAACTTGAATAATATTTATTAATACCGGCTATATGTATATTATTTCTAGCAAAAGACAGCCATAATGCATAATCCTCTTTAGTTTTAATAATTGGGAAATAAGCAATTTTTAAGAGTTTTTTATGAAAAATTACTGTGGATAGGCCAATATCACATGACTTTAAAAGATCATTATAGTTTAGACTTTTTTTAGCTATTGATTTTCCTATTTTTTTATCTTTTTCATTAACTATTAAGTAAGAGGTGTGGGAAAACAATAAATTTTTAATTTTCATAATTTTAATCTGATCTTTTAATTTATTTTTTTGCCAATAATCATCACAATCTAAAAATGCGATATAATCTCCTTTAGATTTTTTTAAAGCAATATTTCTTGATTTTGCTACTCCAATATTTTTTTTATTAACAATAATCTTTAATTTTGGAATTTTCGTAGAAATTTTTTTAATATATTTTAGATCATCTTTGTTATCATCATCATATACAAGTATGGTTTCAAAATTTTTATAAGTTTGATTAATTATTGAGTCTAAACATCTTTTGATAAATTGTTTTTTTTTGTAATAAGTTAAAATTACTGAAATCATTATTTGCCTAAATATAAAGTCTTATTATATGTATAAATTTAAAAAATTCTTATTAAATCAATAGAATCATTATTTTGTTACAAATTACCAGTTAAATTTTGTAATTTTAGATATTTTAATAATTTATAATTAGTATTTTTTAATTTATTAAAATGAATTTATAAAGTATAGAAATTTCTAATTATTTAACTTATGATTTTAGTTACAGGTTCTGCTGGATATATTGGATCACATATATGCCATCACTTAGATAAATTAAAGATTAGATATCATTCTATAGATAACCTTTCAAGAGGATCAAAAAAAAATATAAAAAAAAAATTCAGTCAAGTTGATATTGGTGATAGTAAAAAAGTTTTTAATATTATTGTAAAAAAAAAAATTGATACTGTTATACATGCAGCTGCGTATTCTTTTCCTGTAGAATCTGAAAAGAAGAAAAAAATTTATACAAAAAACAATATTTATAAAACAAAAAAATTTATTAATACTTGTAGAAAAGCAAAAATAAAAAAATTTGTTTTTTTATCATCGTCAAATGTTTATTATGAAAAAAAAAATAATATAAGTTTTAAAGAATCAAACTTAACAAAACCAAAAAATCATTACGGAAAAACAAAATTAGTAATAGAAAAATATTTAAAAAAAAAAAATAGTTTTAAATTTAGTCAACTTATTATATTAAGATTATTTAATGTTGCTGGATATATTAAAGAGTTTAATTTTAAATTAAAGAATAATCAAAATTTAAGAATTTTTCCAATAATTGCGTTATCATTAAAAAATAAAAAAAAAATAAAGTTATTTTCTAAAAAAGAACAAAATATAAATTACTTTCCTGAAAGAGACTATGTTCATATTTTAGATGTTGTTAAAATAATTTGTTTTTTTTCAAAGTCAAAATTTAAACAAAAGTTTGTATTATTAAATGTTGGAACTGGAAAATCTCATAGTTTAATAGATTTATTAAATCAAATAGAAAAAAAAGTAAGAAAAAAAATAGATTATAAAATTGAAAATATAAATAATAAAGAATTGTTTGTAACTAAAGCAAATATTAATAAAATAAAATCAAATCATAATATAGCCCCAAAAATATCTTTTAGTAAAATCGTTAACTCAGTAATTAAATGGGCCAAAATATAAAAAAAAAAACTTTAAAAAAAAAAATTATTATTTTTATGCCTTCAATAGAAGGTGGGGGAGTTGAAAAAAATCTATTTATTGTAACAAATCATTTAGCTACAAAAATTAAAAATCTGTACCTAATTTCAATATCAAAAAAATACAAAAAAAAATTTCATAAATCTGTAAATTTTATAACTTTAAATTCAAATTTTTGGGATAACTTTGGAAGAAAAATGAAGTATATCCTTTCTATATTTCTTTTAATTAAGTTATTTTTGAAAGACAGAAAAGTTATAGTTTTTGCATTCCAGGCAAATATTTACTGCGTAATTGTTTGTAAAATTTTTTTCGTCAAGGTCATAACTAGATCAAATACAGCACCAATAGGTTGGTCAAATAATATTTTAAAAAGATTTCTATTTAAATTTTTTTTAAATCTTTCTGATAAGATAATAGTCAATAGTGTTGAGTTTAAAAAAAATTTGAAAAAGGAATTAAGTTTAGAATCTGACTGTATATATAATCCATTAAATTTTTCTGAAATTATTAAAAAATCAAAGTCAAAATCAAAAAAAATTTTTACTAATAATAAACTTAAAATATTGAATATTGGTAGGCTAACTAATCAAAAAGATCAAATTACAATATTAAAAGCTCTAAATATTATTAAAAAAAAAATTAATTTTGAAATGATAATAGTTGGAAGAGGAATCTTAAAAGAAGAATTATTAAATTTTATTAGACTTAATAATTTGACAAAAAAAGTTAAAATAATGGATTTTGTAGAAAATCCATTTCCTTTGATAAAACAATCAGATTTATTTATACTTTCTTCTAAATACGAAGGTTTGCCAAATGTTTTGCTTGAAGCATTAGTTTTAAAAAAATTTATTATTTCTAGTAATTGTAGAACTGGTCCTAAAGAAATATTGATAAACGGGAAGGGAGGGTTGTTATTTAAGATTGGTAATTATACTCAACTTGCAAAACAAATAATTTATTTTAATAAAAATAAAGCAACTTGTAAAAAGTTGCTAAAAAAATCAACTAAAGCTTTATACAGATTCGACTATAAAACAAATTTAGAAAAATATTTTCAATTAGTTAAATCTATTGATGCTAAATCTCAAGAATATTAACTAATTTTAAAAAATGCCTAAATTTAGTAAATTTTTTTGAATTTTTTTTAAGTTTTACTTTGTCTTTAAATATTTTTTCTGATTTAGAATCTGAAAATTTTTTTAAACTTTCAAATAATGCGTTGGGCAAATTATTAGAAAATAAAATTCCATTTGAACCATTATTTAAAAATTCTGTTGGCCCATTTGGACAATCACTTGAAATTACATATAAATTATTCATTGCTGATTCTACAATTACAAAACCCATCTCTTCCCAAAGAGAACTTAAAATAAATGCAGAACTTCTTTGCATTATATTATAAATCTCTCTTTTGTATCCAAGTAGAAAAACAGATTCTTCTAATTTTTTTTCTTTTATTATTTTTAATAATAAATTTTTTTCTTCCCCTTCTCCTAAAATAATTAAAATAAAATCTTTATTTATCTTTATAAAATTATTAAATTCACTTATTAAATAAGAAAAATTTTTTTGCCTTGTTAGCCTGCCTGCTGCTAAAAAAACTTTTTTATTTTTTATAAAATCTAAATTAGTATTAATTTTACTTTCCTTCTTTGAAAATTCTTCTAAACTAATTATTGCATCAGGTAAGTAAAATAATTTTTTTTCATCAAAAATTTTTTTTTTTTTTAATTTATACATAAGCTCTTTACTTGGACAAGTAATTGACTTTAATTTTTTATTATTTATTTTCCATAAAAATTTTCTAAACTTATGAAGTTTTGGATACCCTGAAATTCTTAATATAAAATTTGATTTAAACTTAAATAAATATAACAAAATAAGCGGTAGTGATGTAATCAAGTGCAATATAATCGAGTTTGGTTTTTCTTTTTTTAATAATATTAGTAAAGGGAAAAATGATAGAATAAAAATTACAAAGTAAGAAAATCTGCTACCTATAAAACCTTTTTTGGGTAAATATTTAAAGTAGTCAAAGTTTAAATCTATTAATTCTACAGAATTTTTAGAAAATATATCTCTATAATCACTCCATTCTCCACAAGAATTAATTACAAAGACTTTGTGATCTTTGCTATATTTTGATAATGCAATTGCTGAATTTAATGTAGATTTTATTGTTCCAACAGCATTCAAACATGGAGACCAATAAAAAACTTTTTTATTCATTATATTGTAATTTTATTAAATTTGTATGATGTAATTTTATTAAATATAAACAATAAACCATACGCAAAATATACACAAAAAGATAAAAATGTAGGAATGAAATATCTAGTGTATCCAACCCAACCAGATATTATAAAAAAATAAATACCACACGCTAAAATAATATGTGGAAAAAATATTTTTTTCTTTATTGCATATATAAAACCTAAAAATACTATTCCAAAAATAAGCGCAGAATAAATTATTCTATATTTAATAAACTTTTTATGTAATTTACTTTTGTAATATTCTCTACCTTTTATTCTTGTATTTAAAACTTCCACAGGATTCAAAAGTGTTGAATGCAAATATGATTTAAAAGCCTTTTCAATGGTAATTATTTTATTATTTAATAATATCTCAACAGCTATATTTCTTTGCAAATTATATAGCTTAATTCTATCCTCTTCTTTTTTTAAGTCTAAATTATGTTCATTTATTAAAATATCATTCTTGTCACTTAATATTTTTAAACTTTTTTTGCTGGAAATATTTAGTCTTTTTTGTTCAACTTTTGGTAAAAAATAATTATATAAATTATCAATAGTTTGTGTTGGTAAAAAATAAAAAATGTTTGATCTATTATAGTTTAACAAACCAATTAACATTAATATTATTAAATATGAAAGAAATGTATTGATTATTTTTAAAGTAGATTTTTTTTTAAATTTAATAAAAATTACTATTAGTGGTACTATTATTAAAAACATTGCTACAGATCTTTGTAAATAGCAAATACCCAATAAAATTCCAAAAAAAATGTATTTATAATTTTCTTTAGGTAAATCTATTAAAAAAGAAAAAATAAAAATTATTAAGGCAAAAAAAATTGTTTCACCAAATATTGTTGTGTTCCATTGATTTATAGTGGGTTCAAAAAGTAAAAAAAAACAAACAATATAAGTAATTTCTCTTCTTATATTTAAATTTAATAACTTATTATAAAAATAAATAACCGCGGAATAATAAATAAAAGTTTGAAAAATAAAAAAAAATATAATTCCAGTTAAATCATAATTATTATTTTCATCATAAAAATTCATATTCATGATTTTTCCTATAAACGCTAAATTTTTTGATGGTAAAAAATGCCATCTAAATTCTTCATCTTGCCAATTTTCTAATGATGAATCTTCTTTGAATTCATATGATTTCTTCCAAATTTTTATTTCTGGAGGTGTTCTAATTATGCCATGATAGCTAGTACCATCATCATAAAAAAAATATTTGTTAAAATTTTTTATGTGAAATTGTGAATTAAAATTAAATAATAGAAAACTAAAAAATAGTAAAATAAATATTATTTTATGAGATCTTAAAAAATTAACAAAACTATATTTCATTGATTTTCATAATTTATTCTGATTTTATAAATGAAAGAGATTTTATACAACAAAAAATATTTGTAAAATAGTTAATTTAAAAGTAAAAAATAAATTTAGCGCTTAATGACAGAAAAAAATTTTAAAGAATTGTTCGAAGAAATAAATGAAAATATTCATTTTAGAAAACTATTTATTTCTGTTTATAAAAAATTAGAGAATAAAAATGATTTAAAAATTTTAGAATTTGGAGTTAGTGAGCAGGCAATGACTACTAAAATATTTTTTGAATTATTGAAGAAAAAAAATGGAAAATTATATTCAGTAGATATAATTGATTATTCAAGTAAATTTAATGAAAATGAATGGACTTTTATTAATTGTAGAGATGATGAATATGAAAAAATAAATAAATTTATTCCTGATAAATTAGATGTAATTTTTTTAGATACTTTACATAATGCAAAGCATGTGGAAAAAATTTTTTATAATTATTTTAAAAGATTAAAAAAAAACGGAATTTTTTTTATTGATGATATTAGTTGGATTCCATATATAAAAAATAATAGAAAAGATAACAATTATATAGAAATAAATAATCAAGAAACTTTTGAAAAATTATTAGAAATATATAATTCTAACTTAGAAAAATTTGATCTTGAATTTAATTTCATGGGTACCGGATTAGCTATAATTACAAAAAAAAATGAAGACAATCTAACAAAGCCAAAAATATTAAAAAGTAGAAAGTATAGTTTAAAAAATATTATTAAAAGAAGAATAGGCTAATTTAATTATAATTCTAAAAATTTTTTTGCTCTATCAATATTTGAATATAAATTTCTCGTTTTATACATAAAATTTTTTATTGAGTTGAACTTTTTTTTATTTGATTTAATTTTTTCTATTTCAAGTTTCCAAGCATAGGGATTTAGGTAATCTTTTACAAATATACAATTTTTATTTTTTATTAAAATTTCTTTAAGAATATTTATATTTGATGCAATAATTATTCTACAAGAAACTAGATAATCAAATAATTTTAATGGTGATGTAAAATTTGAAATATCTCCGACATCACCTGCAACTGATATTTTTTTTGTATATGGCATAAGCAATATATCCATTTTATTTATTTGATTTTTAATTTTAGAATAAGGAATATATTCAAATAAAAATAAATTTTTTGGAATTTTAGCTTCATATTTTAATCTATTAATTTCTTTTTTGGACCATCCATAAATAAAGTAATTATTTTTTTTATCTAATTTTGATAATTTTATTATTAATTCAATTCCTCTAGATTTATTGACAGATCCAAAATACCCAATATTCATTTTTTTTGAAATCTTATTATTTTTTTTAAATTTAAATTTGAGCGAACTTCCGCTATTTAAAACATATATTTTCTTTTTATCTACATTATAGTTTTTTATATAAAATTTTTTTAAATTATGAGTTATTGAAATAATTTTAATTATTTTTTTAGAATTAAATATACGAAAATTTTTGAATAAAAAATTTACTATTCTTCCTTCAATATCAAGGGAGTTATGTATCTCTAAAATATTCTTCTTCTTAAGCAATACCAAAATAGCGCAAACAATAAAGTTTCTTGTAATTATTAATTTAGGTTTTTTTCTTATAGATACAAGAACAGACAAAATCCCAAATAAGTAATAATAAAACCCAATGGGAAATCTATTAAAGAATTTAAGTTTTATAATTTTATATTTATTTTTAATATTATAAAACTTGTAATAGTTCTCTTTATTGTTTCCTGTATTTGGCATTATTAAGGTTACTTTATTGCCATTTTTTTGGAAACTTTCACACATTTTCGCAATTTGTAAGCTACTAGCGTTTCTTGAGGGTGCTGCTGAAGATGATATGTAGCAAATTTTCATAAAAATGATTTTAATTATTTTGAATATTAGAATTCAAATGATCAAATATTTTATTACTAATAATCATGTTTCCATTTTCATTTAAATGTCTCTCATCACTATACATATTTCCATTTGGCATTATCGACTCTGTTAAATCAAAACAAAATTCTAATTGGGAACATTTTGCTTTTAACTTATTATAAGTCTTATTTAAATTTTCTTTATATTCTTCAGATAAAGAATTAAATAAAGCAAAATCTCTTGTACCTGGGTTTAAGTATTTTTCCTGGCCATAGATGCCTAAAGTGGGTTGCAAAAATACAAAATATTTTGCTCCAAAACTTTCTGATAATGAATTCATAATTTTTACATTATGTTCCCATCTACCAGATTCTTCATTTATTGATGTTTTATTAAATTTGATGCTGCTTAACAAATTATCATTTAAAGTAATTTTTTTATAACAAGTGTCGCAAGTTGAAGTTAAATATCTATAACCAGAATATATATTTGGCAAAATCCTGATATTTCCAATTACAAATTTATCAGCAATATTTTGTTTAATCCATTTTTGATAATTCATCATATATAAAAGTTTACCACCATAAGAAGGGAAATGTTTTAATGTAAAATCATTTACATCATCGTAGCCACTTACTTCATTAATACCATTGTATGATATGATATATTTTATATTTTCGTTTAGATGTGAAATATCAACTAATAATTTTAAAAGTTCTTGCTTTGATCCATGTCCACCACTTGCAGCATTAATAATTTTAAAATTTAAGCCACTTTTATTAATTTTTTGATCAAGTAAGTAAGGCCAAGTGTTTCCATTTGAATATCCATAATAAAACCCATCAGAAGTTGATCCTCCTAAAATTACTACAGCATCATTTTGGCTATTTGCATTATTATCATAATAAATAAAAGGACCGTCTGCATAGCCACCTTTAATTTTGCATTCATTTTTATGATCGTGCGTAATACCATAAAAAACATGCGTTCTCATAACATAACAATTATCATCTTTGTATGGATAAGGGCTTGATGTTTCTGCACTAAAAAAAATTCCAATAAATGGTTTTTTAAAATAATATACTCTTGCAACTGAAAAAAAGGCTTCCAAAAGAATTATAAGAACTATTAGAACTAATAAATTATAAAAAACTACTTTAGTTAAATTTTTCATTTTTAAAATGTTTATATTTTTTTTTAAAAATATTTAGATCTCTTTTATTATCAAATTCATACCAATCATGATTTAATTTTAAATAATTAATTGTAATTTTTTGTTTAATTAATTCCATTAAAAAGTTTGTCATATCAATTTTTTTAATATTGATTTTTTTTAAATTTATAATTTTTTTTACTATTTTTTTTGAAAATTTAGTTATACCAACATATCTAGCGTCAATATTTTTGATTTCATTTGTTTTTTTGCCTAAATCAACAATTTTGTCTTTTGATATTTTTAAAGTTTCCAAATCGTAGTCTATCTTTTTATTATTTCTCCAAAGTTTCTTCCATTTAAAGTCAACTAGAGTAACTAGACCTTTATTTGATAAGGCAATTTTATTCAAATCTTTATATGAAAAAATTATATCACCATAAATTATTATTGTGTTATCAATTTTTATTTTTTTTAGAACATTAATTAAAGTATAGACCATATTTGTAGATCTATATTTTGGATTACGAATATAACTATAAATTTTATTCGTTGATTTTTTGATTAAATTTTCCTTATAGCCTGTTGCAAAAATTATTTTTTTTTTATTACTTTTAATTTTTGATATTGAGTTAAGAGTATAATCGATTATTGGTTTATTAAATACTTTAGTAAGGCATTTTGGTTTACGAGAATGAAATCTTTTTCCCATGCCAGCACATAGAATAATTATATTCATTATTTTAAAACTGAATTAATAATTTTATTTAGTTTAATAAAATTTTTTTCCCTTTCCGGATGAAACATGAAACCCCAGATATTTAATTTTTCGTGTTTAAACATTTCAATATTATTAGACGAGTCTATTCCTAAGCTTAAAAGTTCTTTTCCTAAAAATTTTTCTTTAATGCCAAAATTATAAAAGCACTTCACGTTGATTGTTTTTTCTTTGAAAATTAAGTTTTTTTTCAAATAAATTTTTTTATTTACTCTCATACTATTATTAACTTTTGAGAGTTTTCCTTTAAAAAAAATATTTATCAATTGCATACCATGGCATATTCCAATTACTGCTATTTTTTTTTTAATTGCATATTTTAGAAGAAATATTTCAGACTTTACTCTTAATTTATTTGGCAATTTATTATTTATATCAGAACCACCAGGTAAAATTATTAAATCTAATTTTAAATTCTTTCTTCTTATTATTGAATTGCATAATTTATAAGAATTTGGAAATTTAATTATATCTATTTTTTTTTTTTCAAAATACTTAATCCAATTATGATCTAAAATATCTATATAAGTATTAAAATATTTTTTTATATCTGAAGAAATTCCTACAAGCATGTTAATTTACAATATTTATTTTTTTTTCTTTACAATTTAAAATTATATTTGAACTATTAGAAATTTCCTCAAAATTTCTATCTCCAATACCAATTGCAGCAGGTTTATTTAATTCTTCACATCTAATAGACATATGGGAATTTACACCTCCATATTTTGTAATAAGACCTTTAATTTTTTGAGACAAAACCCAATCATATCCTGGGTCAGCATTTTCAATTAATACTATCTTGTCTTTCAAATTTATTTCTTTATCAGGATTTTTTATAACTTTTATTTTGGCGCTAATAATTTTTCCTGTAATAAAATTTGGTTTTGTAATTAGTATCGATGCAACACAAAAATCATTTGGTGACATAATTAGATATGGTAATTTTATATATCTATTATAAATTTTATTACTTTTACTTTTTAAACTATATTTATTAATTTTACCATTTATAACTTTTCTATTTTTAAGATTAGAAAGTTTATTAATTTCTTCAAAACTCAAATTTGTTAAATTCTTTAATGGGATTTTATTTAGTTTTGACCAGAACCTAATTAATTCTAAAATATCACTTAAAGTTCTTGTGAAAATGAATTTTGAATTTTCTCTTAATTTCATAGAAGTTAATGAAAATTTAAATATATCATCTGCAGACATTTTTATTTTTTTTATTCTTAAATAACTGTCTATTTTTCTAATCTTTTTTAAACTAATTATTTTTTTATATTGATCATTAATTTTAAAAAAATTATCAAAATTATCTATTTTCCATGATTTAATTCCTGGTATCGTTCTATTGGTTTTAATATCGTAAGTTCCGGGCCTAAGGTGATAAAAATAATTGTTAAATTGATTAAGTTTAGATTTATTTTTAATACTTTTTATTTTTAATTTTCTATATTCATTTGAAACTGTATTAATTGAAACTAATAAGTTAGAATATTCTTTTGAAAAAATTAATTTATTATTCATCATTGAATTTAAAAATTTTTTTCCAATAAATGCACTTCTTGCAAATTTAGAAAAAGGCACTATTCCAAAATAAATAAGTTTTTTAATTAGCTTATTTGCCAACAATATTGGATTTGATTTTTTTTTTATAAAATTATTTATTTCATTTTTTCTAAAGATCTCTAGATTATAAAGTAATTTTTTATTTTTTTCTAAATCAGATTCAAAATTGTTAATTAATATTTCGGTATGTTTTTTTAATTCGTGAAAATATGATTTTTTTTCATTGGAATTTAAAAATTTATATTTGGAATTAATTTTTTTTTTAGAATTTATATCAAAACAACTGTCTGCAATATCAAATTCTACTTTATCATGAAGAAATGGATTTTTATTAAGTTCAGATATCCAAAAATTAACTATTTTTTTTGATATAATATTACTTACATTTTTAGGAATGTAAGAAAAAAAACTCAATCTCGTATCTATATATGGTTTACCTGAAAAGGAGCACATTAATTTTTTATTAATATTTTTATAATTCATTTCTTTTCTTGCAAGACTCCATGCTAAATCAGTAATTAGTTTTTCATACAATGAGTAAGATAATTGGTCAGGTTGATATCCAATCATTTCAACAGGATTCCAATCTGGCATTAATCCAAAGGATGGAATTTTTCCAAAATTTTTATGTTTATTTAAAATTTTATAAAATTTTTTTTGATTTTTATATATATTTTTTTTAAAAATACTTTGGTCAATTTTTTTCCATTTTCTGTAAGTTGACAATGGCCTTGCTTGAAAAATAAAGAATTTATTTTTTTTATTTAAACTAAATTCTATATCCATTGGATAATCACCAATTTTTTTTTCTAATTCTTTTATTGAAAAGATAATTCTTTTAAACTTTCTCGATCTTAAATTATTTTTTTCATTTTTATAAACATAGAGAACTCTTCCTCCAGATTTATTACCCGAGGTAACTGTATTTGTATAGCCTGATTGATCATCATAATTGATCACATAATAAGGTGTTCCATCTTGAAGATTTTTATTTGTAATTACTCCACTTATTTCAGAGTTTTTAACAAAATTTTGAATTAAAATTTTACTATCCAAGACCTCGTTTTCTTTATTTGAAAATATTGAGTAGCTTTTTATTAATTTGTTTATTTTTTTTTCTAGATTTTTTTGATTATTATCTATGTTTATTTCGCTATCAAATACTCCTGCCATTGATTTAGTCTTGCTGTCTTCTTTAGCGAAAGATGATCTAATACATACTTTTGAATTTAGTTGCTTTATATTTTCTATTATATTTTTTTTTTGTTTTATATTTTTCCATTCTTTTACAGAAAAAGAAACAAATCTAGGTATCACAGAATTCTTTAGGCCTAATTTGTTTAAATTAGCAAGCGTGTCTGCTTTATTTGAAAATATCATAAGATGAAATTATTTAATAAAATTATTTAATTATATCAATTAATATATTAAAAAGTTTAGAAAACATAATTTTAAATTAATCAATTGAAAAAAATAATAGTAATCGGTTCTGGCAATAGTGGTGGTGGTGCAGTACACGACTATCTTTTGTCTCGACAAGATTTTATGAGTCCATTTAATGGGAAAGAGTTTAGATTTGTTAATGATCCAAATGGACTTCATGATTTGCACTTTCAACTCTACAAAAATTTTAGCATTAATGGTAGCGCTCTAGCATTAAACAATTTTTTAAAATTTTCAGAAAATTTTTATAAATCAAGATATACTGTTAAAAATAAATTATTAAAAAAGAATTTTAAAGACAATATTTTAAATTTTATTAAAAATATTACATTCTTAAATTATAATGGAGCTCCACGATTTTATATAGATAGTTTTAATCTTCAAAAATTTATTTCTTTTCAGGTAAAGAGAAGAATTTTAAAAGTACAATCAAAAAATATAAAAGTATTAAAAATGTTTTTGCCTAAAGATGAAAAAATCTTTTTAAAAGAGGCAGAAAAATTATTAAAAAAAATTATGCTAAGTAATGTGAGTATAAGTAGTACTAAAAATATAGTTATAGAACAAGGAGGTATATTTTGGAATCCTATTGAATCAACCAAATTTTATGGAGATAGAAAAATAATAATTGTAACTAGAGATCCAAGAGGTATTTACTGGAGCATGAAAAGAAGAAAATCTTTGGCATATCCTTATCATAATGTAGATACGTTTATTAAATGGTATAAAAATATATTTGAGAAGGCAAATCTTAAGAAATTTAAAAAAAATAAATTAATTAAAGTAATAAAATTTGAAAATTTTATAAATAATTTTGAAAAAGAAACAAAAAGTCTTAGTAAATTTTTAAATATAAAACATATAAAAAAAAATAAATTTGATATTCAAAATTCTAAAAAGAAACTTTATGAAGCAAAGAAAAATTTAACTAAAACTGAAATTATAAAAATTGAAAAAAATCTTAATAATTTCTTACAATGGTAAAAAAGATGAAAAGTATTCTAAATGATGTACATGTATAGAGTTGTAATATTCAGAATTATAATAAGTTTAATCAGATATTTATTCTTAAATTTATTTAAATTTAGAACATTTAACATTTCAGGATATGAAGCAACAAATATTGATACTCTAGATGATTTAAACTACTTAAAAATGAAATTAAAAAATGCTTAAAATCATTTGCCCATCACCTCATTTATTTGATAAAAAAATTTTAAAGAATTACAAAAAAAATTTTTTTTGTAACTTTAAAAAAATTGATCAAATAAAATTTAATCGAATTTGTCATAATTATGATGTAGTTCTAACTAGATTTGATAAGAATATTTCTTATAAAAAAAAATCTAACATACAATTTATATTAAGTCCAACAACAGGATTAGATCATATTGATAAAAAATTTTTTAAAACAAAAGTTAAAATAATTAATTTGAATGATAAAAATTATTTATCAAAAATCAATGCATCAACAGAATTTACTATTTTTTTACTTTTAACTTTTTTAAAAGTGAAAAAAAATAAAAATAAGCTTGAATTCTCTAAAAATTTTATTGGATCTGAAATTAAAAACAAAAATGTAGGAATAATTGGCTATGGCAGAATAGGTTATAAGATGAATAAAATTTTAAAATCTTTTGGAGCAAGAACAATAATTTATGACTCTAGTGAAAAGAAAACTAAGTCTAAATTAAATTATTTACTAAAAAACTCTGATGTTGTTACTTTACACATACCTTTAAACTATAAGAATAAAAATTTTCTTAACAAAAAAAGATTAAATTTACTCAAAAAAGGTTGTATTATTTTAAATACTTCAAGAGGCGCCGTTGTTGATGAAAAAAATATTTTTGAAAAAGTAAAAAAATTTGAAATTAATTATTTAACAGATGTATTGTCAGACAAATCTAAAAATACAAAACTTTACAAACTAATTTCCAATCAACATAATATACTAGTATCCCCACATGTGGCCGGTCTTACAAAAGAATCTATTTATCTTGCTGATAAATTTGTATATAGACAATTTTTAAAAATTTATGAAAAATCTTAATTATATTGCAGAACTATGTCAAAATCATAATGGAGTATTTGATAACATTGCTCGTATGAGAAATGAATGTGCTGAAAATGGAGCCAAAAAAATTAAATTAAAATATATTTATGAAAAAAATTTAGATAACTTTTTACAATGGTAAAAAATAAAATCTATTATATTGCAGATTTTTCATTACCAAATAAATCAGCATACTCATCTCATGTATTAAAAATTTGTGACGCATTTAGCGAAGTAACAAAAAAAAATGTTGAACTTTTAATACCCTTTTTAGACTCAAATTATTTATTAAAAAATATTAAAAAAGATTATTTATTAAAGTATAATTTAAAGATTAAATTTTTTTTTAATAAAAAAAAAAAACTTAATTTATTTAAAAGAATATTTTATTCACTAAAATTATTAAACTACATAAAAAAAAATTCTAATATAAATTTAATTATATCTAGAAGTATAATACCAAGTTTAATTTTATCTGTATTTGGTATAAAAAACATTTTAGAAATCCATACAGAATTAACAGGAATGACTAAATTTTTATTTTACTTAACTAGATTAGAACCTGTAAAAAAAAATATTAAATTCATATTCATTAACAATCATTTAAGAAAAAAATTCAAGATAAGTAAAAAAAAATCAATTATTTTATTTGATGCAGTGGATTATAGAGACTTCAATCCTAAAAATTCTAAAATAATTAAAAATACATGTTTTTACTCTGGGAGTTTTTCTAAAGGAAAATGTTTAGAAATAATTATGAAACTGTCAAAAAAACTTCCTAATATAAACTTTCACTTATATGGAAATGAAAACACAATTTATGATAAATCAATTTTGAATAAAAAGTCAAAAAATATTAAGTTTTGTGGATACTTATCCTACTCTGAAATTACAAAAAAAATTAGAAACTATAGGGCACTACTAATGCCTTATGAAAAGAGAGTTGGTGTACTAATTAAAAATATAAATGTGGAAAGTTATTTTTCACCTTTAAAGATGTTTGAATATATGGGATCTGGTAAGATTATTCTAGCTAGTGATTTACCGGTTTACAGAAATATTCTAAAAGATAAAACAAATGCATTATTAATTAATAATGATATTAAATCATGGTCAAAAAATATAAATAATGTATTTAAAGATAAAAAATTGAATTATCTTGGTAAAGCAGCTAGAGAAGATTCCAAAAAATATTCATGGCTTAAAAGAGTAAGAAAAATAATAAGATTTTATGAAGACTAAAAATATTTTAATTACTGGTTCATCTGGTTTTATTGGTTTTCATGTATCTGAATTTCTTTTAAAAAAAAAAATAAATATTATAGGTTTAGATAATCATAATAATTATTATGATGTTAGTCTTAAAAATAAAAGATTAAAAATTTTAAAAAAATTTAAGAATTTTAAATTCTATAAAGTTGATATTAGTAAAAAAAAAGATCTTAAAAAAGTTTTTGAAAAAAATAAAATTGATTTAGTTATTCATTTAGCAGCACAAGCTGGGGTAAGATACTCTTTTATAAATCCAAATAAATATATTGACTCAAATATTACTGGTTTTACTAATACTCTTGAACTAATGAAAAAAAATAAAATTAAAAAATTAGTTTATGCATCTTCAAGTTCAGTTTATGGAAACTGCAAAAAATTTCCTTTTAGAGAAAATTTTGACCTGTCTCCACTTAACTTTTATGGCCAAACAAAACTATTTAATGAAAAAATGGTTAAAATTTATGAAGAAAATTATAACTTGAAATGTATTGGTTTAAGATTTTTTACTGTTTATGGACCATATGGAAGACCTGATATGTTTATTCCTAAAATCCTAAACAAAATAAAATCAAATAAAGTTATCAATTTATTCAATGCCGGAAAACACTCTCGAGATTTTACATATGTTAAAGATATAGCTCAATTAATTGGTAAAATTATTATAAAATTCCCAAAAAAAGAAAAGGTTCTTAATATTTGTAGCGGTGAAAGAATAAAAATTTCTAAATTAATTTCTTGTATAGAAAAAATCTTAAATAAAAAAATTAAAACAAAAGCTTTACCACTTCAAAGAGGAGATATGCTAGATACCCATGGAAGTAATAAATTGATTAAAAAATTATATAATTATAAAAAATTAACATCAATTTATAAGGGTTTAAATGAAACAATTAAACATGATTATAAATAAAAAAACTTTATAAATGGAAATAAATTTTTTTAATATATTAATTTTACTAATCATAATAATAGAAATACTAATTTTTTTAATAACATTATTTGTTAAAAAAGATTTTCAATGGGTATTAACTAATAAAGATGAAAAACCTAAAATTGACGACAAAAAATTAGAAAATTTTTTAAATTCTAATTATTCAGAAAAAACTGGTTGGGATAGAAAACCAAATACTAGGGGATCAGAATATAATGGTAATAATAAATCAAATTTTATAATTTCCAAACACGGATATAGAGAAAGTACCAATTCATTTAAAGATGTTAAATATTTGGTATTTGGAGACTCATTTGCTTTTTGTCGATACGTAAATGACAATGAAACATGGGAATATTATCTTGAAAATTTATTGCAGAAGAATATCAGAAATTATGGTGTTGGTAATTTTGGAGTAGATCAAGCAATTTTAAAATATATTAATCTACCAAATAATAATGAGGCAAATCATATTATTCTATCATTTGTTCCGGAAACAATTTTAAGGGTTCACTCATATTGGAAACACTATGTTGAATTTGGAAATATTTATGGTTTTAAACCAAAGTTTAAATACGTAAATAATAAGCTAGAATTACTTCCAAATATATTAAAAAAAAACTACAAAGCAAAAGATGTTATTTCTAAAATTGAATATATCAAATCAAATGATATTTTTTATAAAAAGCGATTTCAAAAATTTATGTTTAAATTCCCTTATCTTTTAAGCTACATAAAAAACCTTAATAGAAATAATATTATTTTTTTTAATATACTTGTGTTTAAATTTTTAAAATTTTTAAAAATAAAAAAAAGTGATATTTATCTAAAAAAAGCTCAATATAAAATCATCAAAGATAATATAGAATTATCCCATAAATTGTATGGAAATAGTAATTTTACAATATTAATGGAAAAAATAATTTTAAATTTCAATCTACAACTAAAACAAAAAAATAAAAAAATATCTCTAATTATTTTCCCACAAATTCAAGACCTTGAGTCTCCAAAAAAACAAAGATATCTATATCAAAGTTTTTTTAAAAGTATAAATAAACATATACAAGTTATTGATTTAACAGATAATTTTTTAAATTATGGAGACTATAAATCTTTATATTTAAACGACTCATATGGAGGACATCTTTCTCCAAATGGAAACAAATTTGTAGCAAATATTATAAATGAAAAACTTATTTAAATAATTTAATTATGATTTTATGGATTTCAGGCATCTCAGGAGTTGGAAAAACTACATTGGCCAGAAAGCTGTATAAATTAATTAAAAAAAAGACTAATAATGTGGTTTGGATTGATGGTGATCAGTTTAGAAAGATCTTTAATAACGATCTTAAATATACTCTTAAAGATAGGAATAAAAACGCACAAAGAATTTGTTCTTTTGTGAAATTTTTATCTTCCCAAAATATAAATATTATTTTATCAGCAAATTTAACATCAAATAAATACAGAAGCTGGTGTAAAAAAAATTTAAAGAATTATATCAGTGTTTATATTGACTCAAGTTTAGACAATTTATTTAAAAGAGATAAGAAAAACATTTATAATAATAAAAAACTAAAAAAAAATGTTGTTGGATTAGGTATAAAAAAAAATAGACCAACTTATGTGAACTATTTCATACAAAATAACTCAAATAAAAAAGCCTTTTTAGGTGAAGCCAAAAATATAATGAAATTAGTTAAAAAAAATTATTTTTAATTAAAATTTAGATTTCTCCATTTTAAATAATTATAAATCCTAAAATAGAAATAACCATTTGTTTGATATTTTCTATTTTTTTTTTGTTTAACAATATTACTCTCTAAAACTTTAAAATTGATTGGAATATCTGAATTTTTATATTTCTGTATTAAATCAATGAATTCATTGAACACAATCTCAAATATATAATAGTTATCATTACCAGGTCTTCCACTTTTAATTTTTCTATATAATACTTTTTTTGGGGAAATTTTTTCAAGAGATTTTCTTATCATATATTTTTGATGACCAGAATTAATAAAATATTTGGTTTTTATTTTAAAAATATATTCTACAAATTTAATATCTAGCATTGGTACTCTATTTTCAATACCGAAGGCCATTGAATTTCTATCTTCCATTCTTAAAGCTAAAGAAAGATCATTAGAAAATATTGAATTAATTAATGAAGTTTTAAACAAATTTTTATTTTTTAGATTTGTTATATCGTTCCAATTTTCTTTTAAAAATTTTTTAGATTGAATTTTTTTATTATCTATGTAGTCAAGTGGTTTAGTATCTTCTAAATCAGAATTTTTTTTATTAATAACATTTTTAATTGATTTAAAAGATAAATTTAACTTATTCTTAGATAAATTAAAATTTTTAATATGTTTGTTTAATTCTTGAAAATTTTTATTTCTATATAAATGATATAAATAAATATTAAGCATTCTACTATACCCGCCCATTATTTCATCTCCACCTTCACCTCCAATCAAAACTTTGAAGTTTTTCTTTTCAATTTTTTCTCTTAATAAAAACTGGTAAATGCAATTACTAGCTCTAACAGGTTCGTCTTGGAATTTTAACATTTCATTTATATCAAATGACTTTATTCTATGATTTAAATCAATATATTGATGATTAAGCCCAAGCTTTTTTACAAAGTCATTTATGTATGGCTTTTCATTAAAAGTTTTCTTAGGGATAATAGAAAAAGTGTTAATTTTTCTTGAAAATTGCCTCGCAGCACTAATTACTGATGTCGAGTCTATTCCTCCACTCAATAAATATGCAATTTTTACATCTGCATTTGTATGCATCTTCACACTATCAAAAAAAGCTTTTTTAAATTCTTCTTTATCAAAATTTTTTTCCTCAGAATATTTGAGTTTCCAATATTTTGATATTTTAAGATTATCTTTTACATATTCTAATTTGGAAGATGGTTCTAGTCTATGAATATCCTTAAAAAAAGTTTTATTTTTAATATCTGCAAATGATTTAAATAGATATTTATTTGAGGTATTTGAATCCTCCTTTTTATCTCCTGTAAAATAAATTATATCTTTAATTTCTGAAGATATAATTAATGTATTATTCAATTTCTTAAAATACATAGGTTTTTGTCCAAAGTGATCTCTGTAAGCAATCATTTTTTTTAATTTTTTATCCCAAATACAAAAAGCAAACATCCCCCTTAATTTATTTATAAATTTGTCTCCCCAATAAATAAATGATTTAAGTAAAACCTCTGCATCCCCGTTTGATTTAAATTTATATCCCTTTTCTTTTAATGATAATTTTAATTCTTTAAAATTATAAATTTCCCCATTAAACACAATTACAAATCTTTTATCTTCTGATACTAATGGTTGATCAGAATTTTTTGTTAAATCTATTATTGAAAGTCGTTTGAATATTGCACAAAAATCTTGATCGTAATAAAGATCTGACCTATCTGGACCTCTATGTAAATTTATTTTTGAATATTCTTTTATTTTACTTAAAGAAAATTCATGATGATTAGAATGGTTAATAATGCATGTAAATCCACACATTATTTTTTATAATAATCTAACTGTGCTTTATTATAAACGCCAAGGGGCTTTTCATCTAAATAAAGCAAGTGAGTATCAATTTTTTCAAGATGAATGTGAACCCAATTTCTTTGAAAATTATTTACTAGAAATCTTACATTAGCAGTTCTCCCATCAGATACAATTATTGTACCTGGCAATAGGAAATTTTCAAACTTAAGAATATCACAATTCATTGGCATTAAATCATCTTTTCCAATATGAAAACCATTTTTTTTATAATGGATTTTTGTGAAATTGTTTGGACCATCTAACAAAATAAAATCTGGATTAATAACAGGATGGCTAAGATATTCATTTGCTATCCTAGAATTAAATGTTGTCATTTGAATTTTTGAATATTTAAAAGTTACTAATTTGTTTAATTTAGAAAATTTTGTTAATTTTTTTTTACATATTTCTATATATTTTCGTGAATTATCAACAACATAAGATTGAAAAGGATAAACGCATCTTGGCCAAACTTTTGGATATTTTCTTTTATTTTTTAAAAGTGCGTCATGCATCACTAATGTCGAATTACCACATCCGTATTCTAGAACTGTTGTTCTTTTATTTAATAAAATTATTCTATGTAAGAATTGTAGATCTGTTAGGTCTGGTGGATGAGGTTTAATATTTTTTCTACTATCTTTTTTTTTGTCTAAATGCCCACTATGATATGCTCCTGCCCTCTCTCTAAAATTCAAATTTAAAAAAAAGCCTAAATCATTTGATTTAAAATAAGTATCATGGTCAGTAATTTTTGGAATTTTTATTTTTACGAATTTCATCTTTTATTTAATGCAAAGATAACCTTTAAAGTTAAGATATTGAAATATAGTTTGTATATTCCTAAAACCACATTTTGTCAAAATCTTGATATTTGCAGTATCAGAATAAGGTTCCAATACACCTCTGATAGCTTTAGTTTTATTCAAAATATTTTTGGGTGAAATTCCATTGCTCTCTTTAAAATCATAATATAAGGAATTTAAAATATCTTGAAATCTTTCATCATTTCCCCTTATTTTTTCAAATAGAATAAATGCACCTCTTGTGTGAAGAGATTTATAAATTTTTTTTAGTAGTTTTGGTCTTTCAGACGGGGTAAGAAATTGCAATGTGTAATATGAAATTATTAAATTGGATTTTTGAAATTTAATTCTTGTCAAATCAGAATGTATCAATTCTATATTTTTAATTTTATTTTTTTTTATCTTTTTTTTTGACAAAATTATCATTTTTTTTTCTTCATCAATCCCTATAAATTTTACTTTTTTACCCTTAAGATGTTTGCTGAGCATGATGTTTAGATTTGAAGTTGAGCATCCTAAATCGTATGAAAGTGCATTTTTATACATAAAAAAATTACTTAAACTTTTAATGATTTGATGGCCATTATCGTAGAATGGAACTGATTTTTTTACGTGATCTTCAAAACTTTTTGGTATTTTTCCACCAAAATTCCAACTTCCATATTTTATATCTACTTCAAGATCTTTCATACTAATTTATAAATTAAAGGTTGAAAATTAACTTAAATATATTATTTAATTTGTCCATATATTATTAAATATGCCTAAAATACGACTGTATAATCCCATTGAGGTTAAAAAAAGAGAATTTGATTCAAAAATATTATTTTCAATTTTATTTGCACAAAAAAATTTTTCTGTTGTTCTGGGTAAAAAAGTCAATCTTTATAATTATAAAAAGCTTTTTAAACCAGGAATATTTTTTTTTAAAGGATTAGGGCCAAAAAATTATAAACCAATTAAAGAACTGGTTAATCTTGGATTTGTATGTTTTAGCTCAGATGAGGAAGGCCTGGGAGCAGACTATGATACAGAATTTGAATTAAGAATAGATAAAAAATCCCTAAAATTGATTGAAAAATTTTTTGCTTGGGGAAATTTTCAAAAAGAACAAATATTAAAAAAATTAAATGATGAATTTGAAAAATTCATTCCAAGTGGAAATGCAAGATTAGATATTTTAAAAAAACCATTCAGAAAAATATATGATGAAGAAGCTAAAGAAATTAAAAAAAAACACGGAAATTTTGTATTGTTATTAACTAAATTTACTTCCTCAAATCATGCAGCTTTTACGGTAAAAGAAGGAGAAGAATATCCAACAAAAAGATTATGGCATCAAAGAGAGTTTGAATTTCAAAAAGATATTATGATTAATCTTAAAAAATTCTTAAATGAATTTAATTTAAAACACCCAGAAATTAGATTAGTGGTCAGACCTCATCCGATTGAAAATAAAGAAAATTGGAAAGAATGGACTAAAAACTTAAAAAATATTCATCTTTCAATTGATGACTACAATACTAATTCTTGGATTTTGGCTTCGGATTTTAATATTTCATCAAATTGTACAACTTCAATGGAGTCTGCATTTCTTGAAAAAAAAACAATAAATTTTGTAACCAAAAAAGACGAACTCATTGAAATTAAAGCATTTGAAAAAATTAGCAAAGAAGTAAATACCAATCAAGAGTTGATAAAAGTTATAGAAGACTGGATGATAAAAAATAATCATTTTGAATGTAAAAATATTTATGAAACTGAGGGAATGGAATATTATGTTGAAAATAAATTATCAAATTTCTGTGATAACATACTGCCCTATATAGAAAAATCTATTCATAAAATTTCTAAAAAAAATGATAAAAAAAATTCAAAAATTAATTTTTTGATTTTAAAGTTTATTAGAAATATAAAAAACATTTTTTATGGTTTTAAAGCATCAAAAACAGAGAGATATGTGGGACTTCAAAAAATTGACAGTTTACAAATCATAGATGTACAAAAAAGGCTAGATCATTGGCTTAGAGCATTGGGAATTAAGAAAGACTCTTTGTTTGTAAAAGAAATTTATCCAGGTTGCTTTTGTATTGAAAAGAAAGAAAATTAAACTTGTACTAATTTTCCATTTTTCATCTCAAAAATTTTGTCACAATCTTTTAAAACATCCATCTCATGAGAAATACTTATAATGGTCTTTTCTCCCCTTAAATTATTAATATTTTTTAGAATGGTTTTTTTAGTTTTTAAATCAATCGAGTTTGTTGACTCATCTAAAATTAAAATCTCTGGATTCCTATATAAGGCCCTGGCGATTCCTATTCTTTGTTTTTCACCCCCAGATATTCTAGATCCTCTTTCACCTAAATTTGTTTTGTTTCCATTAGGAAGTTGATTTATAAATTCTGCCAATACACAACTATTGATAATTTCGTTAAAGTAATTGAGATTTAGATTAGAAATTTCATTATCTAGACTTATATTTGCTAAAATATTATCATCCAACAAATTTACATTCTGAGGAACATAACCAATTTTATTACGCCAACTTTTTGAGTTTATAGAAAATATTTTCCCATCTATAATTATTTCTCCGTCTGTTGGAGTAAATAATCCAAGCAAAAGATCTAAAAAAGTTGATTTTCCAGATCCAGATGAACCATAAATTCCTATGTACTCACCCTTTTTTATAGATAAATTTAAATCATTTAAAATACTTTCAGATTTATTAGGGTATTTGAAAGAAACATTTTTAAATTGAATTTCTTCAACAAATTCTATCTTTTTATCGTCTGCAGTTTCATCTTTCATATTATTTAAATCTCTACCTACAATTTGCAATGCTTTATAATTCTGACTCAGTTTGTTTATTGAAAAAATAATTTTATTTACTGAAGGATAAATTCTTAATGCTGTTACAGTAAGAATTCCCAGTTCTGGGATAAGACTGACAAATCCTGAAGAGCTTATTGAATAACTAGAGTAAATATAAGCTATGATAGCTATTAAAATTAATGTTTCAAAAAAGAATCTAGGTATTCCTTTTAATATTGTAGTTTTTTTTAAATAATCTTGAACTTGATTTTCCTCTATAAAATAAAAGTTTAAAAATTTTTCTTCTTTACTAAAAATTTTTAGTTCTTTAAACATTGAAAAAGATTGAAGTATTGCTTTCATTGCCTTTCCTTGAAAACTTACTATTAACCCTCCCCAACGACCTACAGTTTTTTTAATAATTGGTGCAAAAATAATTGTTGGAATACCTATCGCTAAAATTAAAAATATTAAGATTTTGCCTTGAATAAAAAATAAAAAAATAATAAGACCTAAAAACACCGCTGTCTCAATTATCAAGACCATACAATTATAAACATTGGTGATTGCCTGGTCAGCTGTAAGTGAAATATTTCTTACAAGGTTTGAAGAATTATTACTAATTTGAAATAAATAAGTTTCATTAATATAGTATTTTAATAAATTTGATTTAACTCTCAATCTAAGTGCTTTATAAAAATTAGAGTACCAAAATAAAAAATATATTAAAAATATATTTTTTGTAATAAATATAAATAAAACAAATACAGAAGCGTAGAGTACTAAATTATTGGGTGAATAACTAAAATTTAACAAATCAAATAATTTTTCAAAAAATGGAATTTTATCATTTGAGTTTTCGCTTATTAAAGCTGTAAATAAAGGGTATAAAGCACCTATACTAAGTGTTTCAAAGAATGTACTTCCACAAGTTAAAAAGAAAAAAAAGACTAATTTTTTTTTTTCTCTTTCAGTCAAAAAATTGTAACTTTCTATAAAATATTTTTTCATTGATAATTCAAATTAATTATTTTCTTTATTTCTTTTTCTCCATTCCATTTTAGCTTTTTACATAACAAATAATGTTTTTCAAAAAATTCTTTATCTATTTTTTTTATCATTTTTGGCAACTTAATTAAGTTATCAATTTTAAAACCTAGGTTATTTTTTTTAATAATATATGCGTTGTAAGTGAATTCCTCATTGAAATCACTCATATAAGTAAAAATTGGAATGCTATATTCTAAACAACTATTTACGGTGCCAAGACCAGGTTTGATAATCGCTAAATCAATTTTTTTAAACATTTGACTTGAATAATTAGCTTTGAATATTTTTATATTCTTATTCTTATTGGTTATTTTTCCTAATGCAGGGTCAATATAAAAATTTACTTTTTTTTTAAAGTATTGAAAAATTTTCTCTAATTCTTTTTTTACTTTTCTAACTTTTAAAATACCTAATTTAGCAGTGCCTAATGAAATTAAGATATTTTGTATTTTATTTTTTTTCCTACCCTTAAATGTACCAAATAATCCAATTTTTGTTATTTTAAAATTATCAGATACTTGTGGATGCATAAATAAGTAACACCCTAATACTGGTAAATTGTTTCTTTTTATTAGGTTATCTTTTTCAATTTTAATTTTTTTTTTTATTTTTAATATTTTATGCCATAAAAAATTTGCATATAAATATGAATTTTTTTTCAGTTCAAAAATTTCGGGTAAATTATCAGATATAAATAAATCTGTTTTATTTAAAGAATCATTTTTAATTTTTCTTATCCATTCATAATTATATGAATTTTTTTTTACATTAATTCTCATTTCAAAATTCTGTAATTTTATATTTCTATTTAATTTAAATTTTTTGACCAAATTTTTTGGAGCCATTAAACTTACATTATGTTGATTAATTAAGATGTTTGATAAATAAACTAATCTTTTAATATGCCCAAGACCATTATCAGAAGCGATAAGAGTTATGTTCATCTAAATATTCTTATATATCCAATTTAAATTTTGAATAGTCTGTTGATCTAATAAATTCCAGCAATCAAAAATTAGTTTATTATTTTTGCTACTATTAAATTTCAAATTTAGTTGAATCATTTTTGGATAATCGGGGTGATAATTTGCAACTATTATTACATCGCTACTATTCATAAAATTTTTATTATTAATCAAATATTTTGAATACTTAAATTTTGTTTTTTTTAACTCTCTATACATTACATCATAAAATTTAACTTTATGATTTTTTTTAATCAATTTTTTTGCAAGCTCTATGGAAGGTGAATTTCTTAAGTCAATTGTTTCTGGTAAACCTTTGAATGTGATACCAAAAATCATGATATTTAAATTTTTCTTATTAGATTTATATTTTTGAAAATTTTTAATGACATTAAAAACTTCATTAATAGAATTATCATTTATTAATCTAGAATTTTTTGCCAATAAATATCCATTTTTTTTAGTTCCTAAAAGTTTTGAAAATAAGAAGGGATCTTTGGGTAAACAATAACCACCTACGCCCATGCTTGGCTTTGCTATTAAATTTCTTGGATAACCAAAATTTGCTTTTTCTATCAAATTACTTCCACTTAGACCATAGATGGATGAAATTCTTGAGATCTCATTTGAAAAAGCAAATGATAAATCTCTATAAGAGTTTGATGCAAGTTTTATAATCTCTCCTTCCTCTAAACTCTCTAACTCAATAATTGATTTGAATGCTTTAGAGCAGAATTCTAATGCCATCTCTCTACATTTTTTTGTAAAACCTGATACTATTTGTGGAACATTTTCTAATTCGTATAGAGCATTACCCTCAATTATTCTTTCAGGTAAAAAAGAAAAATAAAAATCTACGCCACATTTTAGTTTTGAATATTTCTCTAATAATTTTATAACTACTTTTCTGCTCGTTCCAACCTGGACAGTTCCTCTGAGAATTACAAGATCGTTTTTTACAATTTTTTTTCCAATACTTTTAGATATTTGAATTAAATTTTTATTTGAAACTAAACTATTTTTTTTAATTTCAGACCCCAAACAAATAATATAAATTTGAGATTTTACATTATTTAGATTATTAGATAATTGAAGGTTTTTATTTTTTATATTTTTTTGTAAAGCTTTATCTAAATTTTTTTCATAAAAATCTAGTTTATTTTTCTTAATATTCTTAATTTTTTGCTTATCAATTTCTATACCTTTTAAATGAGAAAAATTTTTTAATAAATGCACCGTCAATGGCAAACCTACATGTCCCATACCAATAACTGTTATTTCTTTAAAAAAAGAATTATTTTCGATTTCTTCAATATTCTTAATACTTGTAATCTCTTTATTTTTATCCAGAATAATTAATTGGTCTATTTTTTTTAATTTTTTTTTAATTTTTCTTTCATCCAAATAAGAGTTTATTTTATTATTTAAATTTTTCTCTGAAACTATTATGGGGGAAATATTTAAAAATTTATTAACATCAGCATATCTTCCAAATTTTAGTAAGATTCTTCTTAAATCTCCCAAGGTTAAAATACCCTTAATTCTTTTTTTTTTATTAAAACTAATTGCTAAATTTGTAAAATTTAACTCCTTCGATTTTAATTCAAATCTTTGTGCTAATTCTTTTGCATTACAATTTTTGGGTATAATTATAAAATTTGGCTTGATCATTTAAATTATGGGCACTTCCTCCCAATTATATATTGGTTTTTTTTCCTGATTTTTAAAAGACGCAAATCTACCTCTGTAATAATCTCTATTTAATATTTCATCTTCGGATAAATTTCTTTTAATTTTTCCCGATAAAATATTTAAATTTAATTTACACTTTTTTTCTAGGTAATACTTTTGATCTGATTTTGAAAGATTCACAAAATCAACAATTGTTCTAATGTCTGAAGGCAAAATTGAAACTGGACCGTCTTTAGATGAATCTCTTTCGAGAATTCTAATATGTCTCTCAATCAAATTTCCTCCAAAATAAATCGAAGCGAGTGACGCTAAATTTTTTGTTTTTTCATCTGACAAAGAGTGATCTGAATATCCTACACTAGAACAAAATTTTTTTAGAAATTTTATTCTCGATAAATTGATTTGATTAATTGGTGTTGGATAAATAGTTACACAATGTAACAGTGAAAAATTTGACTTATTTTTATCTAATATTCTTGATGCAAGTTCAATTTCATCATCATAAGTTGCACCAGTAGATACAATTATTTGCTTAAATTTATTTTTCATGTCTCTAAGTAATTGAAATGATGCACAATCATAACTGGCAACTTTTACAATTTTAAAACCTAAATTGTATATATCTTGAATATGTTCTCTAGCAAAACAAGTTATTGCCGGCTCAACATTATTTTTTTCACATAATCGAACAAATCTTTCAAACTCTTTATAGTTTAATTCAAGTTTCTTTAACCTTTTCTTTTCTTTGATGTAAGGTCTG
The DNA here is from genome assembly GCA_902529715.1 of uncultured Pelagibacteraceae bacterium. Taxonomy (GTDB): domain Bacteria; phylum Pseudomonadota; class Alphaproteobacteria; order Pelagibacterales; family Pelagibacteraceae; genus Pelagibacter. The sequence continues at coordinate 42,529 of CABZXL010000002.1, forward strand.
CAAATAATTTTTTTTTTATTTTTCTCAAAATAACCTTTTTCAAACTTCGGTCGGTAGGTAAGATTTTTTGCATAAATATATTGTAACTTTATTATTCTTGCACCATTAAAAGCACATTCATGAACCATCTTTTCCACATTTTTAAATTTACCATTATGATTTTGGCAAAGTTCTGCAATATATGTAAAATTATTCTTTTTATTCATTTAAAGTTTTTTTGAAATTTAGCAAATTATTTTCATATTATTTTCTTTTAAAATTATAATCAATTCCTATTTCTAAAATTTTACTTATTAGACTAAGCAGATCTTTTATAGATAAGTTTTATGTTTTAATTTTGACTTAAGTAAAATTAGATCGTCAATAGTATCAATATTAATACACTCTGCACCTTTTAAAATCATTCCATAACACCTTTTTCCTACTAAAGATTTAAATTTAATAAATGAGTCTCGCTTGATTAAGTAGATCGAACCTGATCTTATATATACTTTAGCTAAATCTTGTCTGGGTTTCATATTTTCTTTTTTTTTGTTTAAAAAATTTACCAGCAATCTTTTTTTAAATTTCTTCATTCGTTCAGGATGATAGGCACCAACTTCGGCAACGGTTACCAGGCTATCAAAAAATTTACTTTCTAAAATCTTAAAACCTTTTATAATTTTATTAGAATCTCTTATTGGACACGTTGGTTGTAAAAGTAGAATACCTTTGTATAGCTTGTTTTCATTTTTTTCTTTTTTTTCTAACTCATATTTAACAACATCATAAGTTATAGATCTATCTCTCGAAAGATTTTTGGGCCTGTATCCTGTAAATTCAATGTGGTTTTTTTTACAAAATTTCAAAATTCTTTTATCGTCAGAACTTAAGACAATATCACAGTATTTTTTTAATTTCTTCGCAGTGTCTATTGAATATTGAATTAAAGGTTTACCATTAATTTTAATAAAATTTTTATCCTTAACTCCTTTTGACCCAGATCTTGCTGGAATAATACATAAATATTTTTTTTTTAACATATTATGATTGATTTCTTAGAAATAAATCTAAATTGATAATTTGCCAAAGTTTAAATGAGTTTTTTTGTTTTAAGCTAAAAAAATTATTTATAAAATCAACAGTCTTTCTTTTATCAAAATAATCCTCATATATTGGACTTTCATTCTTAATTTTTTCCAAATAATTATGCATTAATTTTTTATACATCCATTCTGTTTGTGGGCTGTTAATATGTCTCTTTTTTTTTATCTTATAATTTCGAACCAATTTCCTTAATAAAATTTTGTTTTTATGATCATTTATCAAATTATTTTTTTTTAAATCGAATGATGTTTCAATTAATTCGTGGTCTAAAAAAGGATATCTCAACTCAATAGAATTATACATACTATATCTATCGGAAAATCGAAAATTTCTTGGTAGCTTATTATAAACTATATCAAGGTACCTTTGATTATGAATACTAGATTTAGATGGTACAGATATTTCTTTTGAATAATTTAAAGTTTTTTTTATAAATTTTTCTTTAATTATATTACTGCTATCAGTGATAGTTCCATCTATATGCTTTGTAAAATAACTTTTATTTATTTTTGAAAATTTAAATTTTAGTGGCAATAGATACTTTGAATAACCACCAAAAACTTCATCAGCTCCATCAGCATTAAAAGCAACTCTAAAGTTTTTTCTTTGAGCATATTTCAACAACTCTCCCAAAAAAAATACATTTGGTCCACCCCACGGACTCTCTTGTTGCAAATCGACTATTTTTAATTTGTTTAAAAATTGTTCACAGCTAAATCTTATTTTTTTATGATTAATTTTTTTCATTGCAGCGGATTTTTGAATTTTGGAAATTTCATCCTTAGTATTTGAATAAAAACCAAAAGAAAGAAATAATTCTAAATTTTTGTCATTTTCTAAAAGTAAATCTGTTAAAACAAAAGAATCTAAACCTGATGATAAAAATGCAGTAGATTTTACATCAGATCTAGAATAAATAGTTTTAATTTCATCAATTCTAGAATAAATTTTCTCTATAACAGAATTCTGTTTAATTTTTTTTGAACTATTTTCTTTATTTTTAATTACATCAAACAATGACCAATATTTTTTCTTACTGTAAGTATTATCATTGTTAAATTCATAAATATATCCGGGTTCAATTTGTTTAATGTCTTTAAAAAATGTATTTTCCTTATTTTCATATAAAGAATAAATTAAATAATCTGAAAGAACTTTTGTGTTTATATTAAATGATATTAATTTTCGTAGCGGCTTAATTTCTGAAGATAAATACAAATTTTTATTTTTTATCAAGTAATATAATGGTTTAATACCAAGTCTATCCCTAACACAAAAAAGTTTTTTTTTACGATTATCCCACAAAACGATTGAAAACATTCCTGTCAATTTTTTGAAACAATTTTCTCCCCATTTTAAATATGCAGCCAATATGACCTCTGTATCGCAGTCAGTTTGAAATCTATAATCTTTTGATGAAATTTCTTTTTTTAGCTCAATATAATTATAAATCATTCCATTAAATAATAAACTTACATTTTTATAGGAGAATGGCTGATTGGCTTTATCTGAAAGATCTACAATTTTTAACCTATTATGACCAAATATTAAATTTGGACTGATCTTTTTAATAGTCATGTCATCAGGACCTCTATGTTTGAGATCGTTAACTAATCCATTTATATTTTTAAATTCGCTGGAATTTTTGCCAAAAATTACTGAAATACCACACATTAAGTTAATTTATATAGACTTAAATCTGTTAAAAATTAATATCATTTAAATACATTCTTTTGTATTTATGTACAACATAAATTAATGAAAACCAAAGACTTAAATAACCTAGTTAATAAAATTTATAAGATTTGTAATTTTAAGAAAACTGGTCTTCATGAACCAGTTTTTTCTCAAGAAGAGATAAAATCTTTAAAAAAAAGTATTCAAAGCACTATGGTATCAACCACAGGAGGGGTGGTTGATAAGTTTGAAAAAAAATTGAAAAATTTTGTAAAATCTAAACACTGTATAGCAACAATAAATGGAACATCTGCATTGCATATATCTTTGCTACTAGTTGGAGTAAAACGTAATGATGAGGTCTTAGTTCCTCCTTTTAGTTTTGTCGCTACAGCTAACAGTATTCTATATTGTGATGCAATACCTCATTTTGTAGATATTAATGAAAAAAATTTGGGAATTGATCCTGATAAACTTTATAAATATCTTAAATCTATTTGTAAAAAGCAAAATGGATATTCTGTAAATAAAAAAACTGGAAATATAATTAGAGCTATAATGCCAGTACACGTTTTTGGACACCCAGCAGATATTGAAAAAATAGTTAAGATTTCTAATCATTTTAATATTAAAATTATAGAGGATGCTGCTGAGGCACTAGGAAGTTACTATAAAAATAAACACTTAGGTACTTTTGGTGATGTTGGAATTTTAAGTTTTAATGGAAATAAAATTATCACAACAGGAGCCGGTGGTGCAATAATTACAAATAAAAATAATTTGGCAAAAAAAGCAAGACACTTAATTGCAAATGCAAAAATTAATCATCCTTGGAATTATGAACACGATCAGATTGGTTTTAATTATAGAATGCCTAGTCTAAATGCAGCACTTGGTTGTGCACAGATAGACAAAATTAAAATCTTTTTAAAAAAAAAGAAAAATCTTTATAAAAAGTACAAGAAAGAATTAGCGCAGTTTAATAAAGATTTCATTGTTATGAATGAACCAATTCATTCTAGAAGTAATTTCTGGTTAAACACAATAATTTTAAACAATAATAAAGGTAATCTTAAAAGGAAAATTTTAATTTCTGCTCATAAAAAAGGTATTAGATTAAGACCAATATGGAATCCAATAAATACATTTAAACATTTTAAAAAATATCCAAAAATGAATTTATCTAATGTAGATAAATTTAAAGATAGAATAATCAATCTTCCTAGTGGACTAAATATATTAAAATGAAAAAATTAAGAACTTGTATCATAGCTGAAGCTGGAGTTAATCATAATGGTAGTCTTAAAACAGCTGCTAAAATGATAAGAATGGCTGCAAAAATAGGAGCTGATGTTATTAAATTTCAGGCATTTGATGTTAATGAGACAATTTTAAAAAAAACAAAAAAGGCTGAATATCAAATTAAGAATACAAAAAAAGATGAAGATCAATTTGAGATGATAAAAAAACTCGAATTCAAAATTAAAGACTTTATATTTTTAAAAAAATTATGCAAAAAATTTAATATTCAATTCATGTGTTCTGTATTTGATATTAAAACATTAAGTTTACTCAAAAAATTAAATTTAAGATGTTTTAAAATACCTTCTGGTGAAATTAATAATTATCCTCTTTTAATTGAATTAGGAAAAATGAATAAAAAGATTATTTTATCTACTGGTATGTCAACATTAAAGGAAATACAAAACGCTTTAAAATTATTAATTAAATCTGGTACATCAAAAAAAAAAATTACCTTGCTTCATTGCCATAGTGCCTATCCAACAAATATAAATGATGTAAATTTACTTGCGATGAATACAATAAAAAAAAAATTTAATACTGATATTGGTTATTCAGATCATACCACGGGTTTTGAGACATCTATTTGTGCAGTGGCTTTAGGAGCAAAAATTATTGAAAAACATTTTACCTTAAATAATTCAAGCAATGGACCTGACCATAAAGCCAGTCTGAATCCCAAAAATTTCAAAAAAATGATCGTAGGAATTAGAAATTCTGAAATATTGCTAGGCTCTGCCATTAAAAAACCTCAGAAAGAAGAGATAAAAAATAAAAAATTTGTGAGAAAATCTTTTGTTGCTATTTCAAATATAAAAAAAAATGAAATATTGAATTCAAAAAATATTTCACTTAAAAGACCTGGAACTGGTATTCAGGGAAATAAATGGTTTAAGATTTTGAATAAAAAATCATCTAGATCATACAAGGCTGGAGATTTAATAACTGAAAAAATATGAAAAAAATATTTGTAACAGGTGCTGATGGGTTTATCGGTTCAAACTTAGTTGAAAAACTGTTGAGGAAAAATTATAAAGTAATTGCATTATCTTACTATAATTCCTTTGATGATACTGGATGGTTGAAATATTTTGATAAAAAACTTGTTAAAAACTTAAAAATTATATCAGGAGATATTAGAGATTTTAATTTTATTAATGATATAGTAAAACAGTCTGACATTGTCATTCACTTAGCAGCATTAATTGGAATTCCTTTCTCTTACAAATCAGTTAAAAACTATATGGATGTTAATATAACAGGTACATATAATGTGCTTGAGGCCTCAAAAAATAATAAAATTAAAAAATTGATTATTACCTCGACAAGTGAGGTTTATGGGTCAGCACAAAAATTACCAATAAACGAAGCTCATCCTTTAAACGCACAATCTCCATACGCGGCTACAAAAATAGCGGCTGATCAATTAAGTTTATCGTACCATAAAGCATATGATCTTCCAGTAACTATAATTAGACCTTTTAATACCTTTGGACCTAGGCAATCAATGAGAGCTGTAATACCAAATATAATTAATCAATTTTTAAAAAATAAAAATAAAATTTTTTTAGGTTCGATAGACACTTTTAGAGATTTTAACTATATAGAAGACATTGTTGAGGGATATATAAAAGTAATCAAAACTAAAAATAAAAAAATATTTGGTGAACAAATAAACTTAGGAACAAATAAAACTTATAGTATTAAAGAAATAGTGAATATTATCTCTTTAATCTCAAAAAAAAAAATTATATTAATCAAAAATAAGAAAGAAAGATTGAGACCAAAAAATAGTGAAGTTACTAAACTTTTAGCAAGTAACAAAAAAGCACGTAAACTTATCGGCTATTCTCCTAAGATAGTTTCAAAAAAATCATTATCTAGTGCTCTTAAAAAAACTTTTGATTGGTACAAAACAAATCAAAATTTACCAATTTTTAAAAATGCTCACTATGTTGAGTAAGAATTCTTAACAATGACCATGTTAACTTTAATTTGTGCTCGTGGAAATTCAAAAGGTATTAAAAATAAAAATATAAAACTTTTTAATAAAAAACCATTAATATATTATTCAATTAAACAAGCTCTAAGATCTAAATACATAAAGGAAGTATTTGTATCCACCGACTCAAACACGATTGCAAAGCATGCCAAAAAATTTGGAGCAAAAGTTGAATTTATTAGATCTCGAAATTTATCTCATGACAAAACACCTGAAATAGCAGTTTGGAAAGATGCAATCAAAAAAATTCAAAAAATTAAAAAAAAAAAATACTCACATATTTGTGTAATTTCTGCAACATCACCTTTAAGACAAACATCGGATATAGATAAATCTATAAGAATTTATAGAAAGAATAAAATTGACGGAGTATTGTGCATAACAAAATCCTCAAAAAATCCATATTTTAATATGGTAAAATTATCTAAAAATAAGATCAAACCTTTAATGCTTAATAAAAAAAAAATTTTTACAAGACAAAAAGCTCCTGGAACTTTTGATATTACAACGATCGCATATGTAATGAGTTCAAATTTTATATTTAAAACGAAACATATTCTAGATGGAAAATTGGCATACAACATAATTCCTAAAGAAAGATCAATTGATATTGACGATATTATAGACTTTAAATTTGCTGAATTATTACATAAACATAAAATTAAATGAAAAAGTTTCTTAAGAAAAAATACAACTACAAAAATAAGAATGTTCTAATTACAGGAGGTTTGGGCAAAATTGGTTTTAAATTAAGTAAAATATTATATGAAGAAGGAGCAAATTTAGCAATTACTGATTATATTAGTAAAAATGCAGATCTCAAGAAAATCAAAAATTTTACAAATAAAAATAGAGTCTCTTTTTTTAATTGTGACCTTTCATCTGCTTTAGATAGAAAAAAACTGTTTGTTGATATTAAAAAAAAATTTAAAAAAATAGATATCCTAATCAACAATGCAGCTTTGACAGGTGATAAATTTGGAAAAATTGAAAAAGATTTTGAAAAACAAGATTATAAAATTTGGAATAAAGAACTACAAGTAAACTTAATTTCTGTGATTGAGATAATCCAAAAATTAAAAAAACTTATTTTAAAATCAAAAAGTCCAACTATAATAAATTTATCCTCAATATATGGTATTCAAAAACCAGATTTTGAGATTTATAAAGGCACTAGCATGAAAAACCAAATAGGGTACTCAATTTCAAAAGCAGGGTTAATACAACTCACTAAATGGTTTGCCGCTTACCTGGCTCCAAAAGTAAGAGTAAATTGTATATCGCCAGGAGGAATTATAAGAAACCAACCAAAAAATTTTGTTAATTCCTATAAAAAAAATACTTTATTAAAAAGAATGGCTACAGAGGAAGACATCATAAGTGGTATTTTGTTTTTAGCTTCTGATGGATCTGAATATATCACTGGTCAAAATATAATTATTGATGGTGGTTGGGCCAATTAAAAATTAATATCATGAAAAATTTAAAAAGAAATCTCATAAATGAAGGTTTTAATCTTTCAGAATGTATTAATCGCATAGGACAAGTTAAAATCAAAACTTTAATTGTAATGAATAAAAATAAAAAAATATTAGGTACTATAAGTGATGGGGATATTAGAAGGGGAATTTTAAAATTTAAAAAACTAGATATTTCAGTTACTAAAATAATGAAAAAAAAGTTTTTTTATTTTTTTGAAAATAAAGAAAAAACCTTTAATCACAACAAATTAAAAAAAAATAATATTTTACTAATACCGGTAATAGATAAAAATAAAAAAATAATTTCAATAAAAAATTTAGATGAAAAAAAACAATCAAAAGAAATTTTTTCACCTGTTTTGATTATGGCTGGAGGTCTAGGTATGAGATTAAGACCTCTAACAAATAAGATACCAAAACCTATGATTAAAATAAATGGTGTTCCAATGCTAGAGAGAATTATTAAAAACTTTAAAGAAAATGGATTTAAAACTTTTTATATTTCAACATTTTATAAATCTGAAAAGATAATAAAATATTTTAAAAATGGAGATAAGTTTGGAATTAAAATAAGATACTTAAAAGAAAAAAAACCTTTAGGAACAGCAGGCTCACTAAGTTTGATGCCTAAAAATGAAATTGGACCAATTTTGATTGCTAATGGAGATGTCATCACTAAAATGAGTCCTAATTTACTTTTAGAATTTCATAAAAAAAACCACTATGATCTCACAGTTGCGTCTATAAATTATAATCATCAACTACCCTTTGGATCATTGAAAATTAAAAATAATAAAATTTCAAAATTAATAGAGAAACCTGAAACTAATCATAAGGTAAATGCTGGAATTTATGTCATCAATAAAAGAATTTATGAAAATTTAGAGTTTAATAAAAAACTATCTATGACTGAACTTATTGGTAAATTAATAAAAAAGAAAAAAAAAATTGGTGTTTTTCCAATTTATGAAAGTTGGGAAGATTTGGGTGATAAAAAGAATTTAATAAAATTAAACAATGACAACGTATTAAATTTATAATTTTGCTAATTTTTGAAAATTAGCCAAATTTATACCTTTATTTAAGCACTGTTTTCTAGCGATTTCTAATCCTGATCCTAAAAAATTAAATAAATTAGCTGTTACAACACCGGAAATTTTTTTTTCATTTAATCCTAAAAAAATGTGCTCTGGTTTTCCAGCTCCACCCATTAGCAAAATTGGTGATTTAATTGTATCTGGAAATATTTTTAAAATTTCCAGATCTAATCCTGACCCATTACCATCATTATCAATTGAATTTATAATAATTTCACCGTATGGCAATTTACTGAAATATATTTTAATAAATTCTTTAAGATTCAATTTAAATTTTTTTCCACAATTAATCATAATTTTATAATCCATTTCATGTTCATTTTTTGCACAATCAATCATAATACTTAACGATTGTTTTCCCCATTCTTCTTCTATCATCTTCATTAAATCATCATTATAAATATTTGAATTAACTAAAATTTTATCAGCACCATTCAAAAAATAATTTTTAACATCTTCTCTATCTGAAATTCCTCCTCCAATAGTTATAGGCACAAATATTTTTTTTCTAAGTTTTTCAATATCTTTTAAAAAACTTATTTTATCTTCCTTCGATGGATTTTCTTTAACCAAAATACACATTAGCTCATCTATAAAATGACAAGTTTCACCAAATCCAAAATTATGGATAAGCCAATCTAAATTACCAACTTTTTGAAGTCTAAAATTTCTACTTAAATGAAAGTAGCCATCACTATATAAAAGTGCAAAGATTATTCTTTTTTTTAACATTATTTAAAATTCAAAAAATTTTGAAGAAGTTTTAATCCTAGATTATGACTTTTCTCTGGATGAAATTGTGACCCAAATACATTGCCCTTTTCGATAAAAGAAATAAACTTTTCCCCATAAACTGTATGACAATAATCAATATCTTCATTTGTATTTTCTATTCTATAGGAGTGGACAAAGTAAAATGATGAATTATTTGGAATATCATTCCATATCCTAGTTTTTTTATGTTCAACAGTGTTAAATCCAATATGAGGTATAATCAAATCAGTTTTAAATTTTTCACACGATCCCGAAAATATACCTAATCCTTTATTATTTCCACCTTCGGTTCCTCCTTCAAACATCATCTGCATCCCAATACAAATACCAAAAATATAGGATCCACTATTAATAAAATCTTTTAATGGCTCAAACCAACCATTGTGTTGGATTATTTCTGAATTTTTTGCAAATGATCCAACTCCAGGAAGAATTAAATGAGAATATCTTTTTAAATTTTCACTCTTTTTTTCTAAACTTGGTTTAAAACCTAAAAATTCAACTGCATTGTATACAGATCCTATATTTCCATATCCAATATCAACTATACCTACTTCTTTTTTCATTATTCAATTTTAAATTTTGGGGTCCATCTATTTTTTTTTTCAAATAAATCTTTATTTGCCCATTTATCAATAACTTTATGAAATTCACTCATAGTCATCTTATAATAATCACAATATTCTTTAAAAAAATGTTCAGGAAACATATCATCATATATTTTAACTAATTGAACTGCTTGTTCGCGAGTCATTGCACCTCTTCTTACATCTATACCTGCGTCTTGTGTGGTTCTCCCAAACCCAAACTTCAAATACATAAGATAAACATGCAATAAGTAAATCTTCTGATCTGTTTGTGCAAAATTAGTATAACTTCCCTCATTTAGAGTCTCGTTTTCCTTAAGACCACAATATTTTTTAGCTATTTCATAATTTCTATAAGGGTCCCAATCCTCATAAAATCCATAATGAGTCACTTTAAGTTTTAATTTGGATAATTCGTCTTTTGTAGGCATTTTAAACCAATATAGTTGCTTATCAGTTAAATTTGCTTTTTTTAAAATTTTCTCATATCCGTATTCCAAATAAGCTCCAGTAATATAATCAACACCATAAACACCTTGGTCTTTACCTTTTTTCATGTCTCCACCATATTCCATTTCTCCATCTTCAGAGTAAAAAACAAGAGGAATATTAAATTGAACAGCTACTCTTAAGACTGCTGAATGGATAGCTATTAACCACCCATAGTATGGGAAACCCATCTCAACAAAACCAATTTTATTTAAAATTCTCATTGCATCTTGATCAGGTGTCACATGTAAATGATCATAACCACTATCAATAAAAGAATTAAGATTTTTTCTGCCCAACTCAGTTTCTGTAACTGGTCTAATTGTTACTGCCAAGGGATTCATTTTGTGTTTGTTCTTTAAATTATAAGTAACATATGAACCATCTTTGCCTCCACTTACAGTGGTAATACAATCATAATTTTTACCTTTATATCTATGTTGTGAGAGTAATTTTTCTAACTCTTCTTGTCTTTCTTTCCAATCAATTTTTTTTTTTTTTTCGGCCCAAACACATGCAGAACAGAAACCTCTTTGATCAAATTTGATTCTAGGTCTTGTTGACATAACAACACAATTTTTACACCAAAATATTTTTTTCATATTTAGCAATATTTATTTTTAAAAATTAATCTTATACCTCGAGACATTGAAATTTTTGGCTTCCAACCCAAATTCTTTATCGCATGATTGATCGATATATTAAATCTAGTTTTAAGCATTAATTTATTTCGTGATTTATTTACTTTAATTATTACCTTTTTTGTAGCAAAATTATTACAAATCTTTGCTATATCTTTAATTGAGTATAATTTTTTGGAACCGATATTAAAAACACCATATTTTTTTTTTATTAAGCAGAGGAATATGGCATTAGCTACATCATTAGCATGAATAAAATTTATCTTTTCAAAAGGAGATTTAAGAATTATTTTTTTTCCTTGCTTAACTTTGTTTATCAATCGAACAATAATTTTATCATCTTTTAATCCTTTTCCATAAATTGACGAGGGTCTTAGTATGGTAAATTTACAACTATATTTATTAATCATTCTCAATAAATATAAATCTATTACTCTTTTTGAGTTTTCATAATTCAAAACTTTACTATTATTAATTTTGTAATTTTCTTTTACTTTCTTTAAAATATTTCCATAAATGATTGCTCCTGAAATGAATATTAAATGAATGTTATTTTTTTTTGCAAAATTTATAAGCTTTTTACTGGCTCTAATATTAGTTCTAAAATAATCATTTTTTGTAATCTTAATATTATTAGAAGGTACAGCAGAACCAGCATGTATAATTGCAAAAACATTTTTAAATAATTTATTATAATCGGACTCATTTTTTATTAAAGATAAGTCAATTTTTTTCCATTTAAATCTTTTATTCTTAATATTTACTTTTGTTCGAGAGGTTCCTACTAATTCATATTTTCTTTTCAAAAAAAAATCTAATAAATGTCTTCCAAGCATACCAGAACACCCAGTAATACCAATAGTTCTATTTAACATAATTTAAATTTTCAGATCTATAAATTTTTTATTTTTGATATTTTTTAAATTAATTTTTTTTATAATTTTTAAAATTTTTTTTGCTGCACCACCTTTTCCATATGGGCTCACTACACTTTTTAAGTTTTTCAAAAATTTTTTATTATATATTTTTTTTAAACTTTTCTTTAAATTTTTTTGATCAAAATTACAATTAACTACACTGTGTACTTGAATTCTTCCTTTTTGTCGTTCACCTACATTTATTGTGGGTTTTTTTAAAAATGGAACCTCAGAGAGACCACTCGATGAATTCCCAATAACAACATCTACTTGATTTACAATAGATAAATACATTTTATGGCCAAGAGATTCAAAAAATATAGAATTTTTATTTTTTTTTATGAATTTTTTTATTTTATTATAAATTTCCAGATTACCTATATCAATATTTGGTGAGGTAAATATTATTCTTGTTTTTTTAAGATTAGACAAAAACCTTAAAATATTATCAAAATTTTCATTATTAAATTTATTCTTAATTGTTTCAGGATGATAAGTGATAATTAAATTTTTTTTATAAAATGAAAATTTTTTTACTTTTTCAATTTCTTTTTTTGTATATAGTTCATTTTTATGTATTTGATCTACTCCTAATCCTCCAACATTGAATATCAATCTTGGATTTTCTCCTAATTGCCTTACTCTTTTTCCATAAATTTTATTAGCTACAAAATGAATATCTGACATTTTTGTAATCGAATGTCTTAATGAGTCGTCTATAGCTCCTTTTGTAATTTCACCACCATGTAAATGTGCTATTGGTAATCCATGAATATTTGCACACACAACGAATGAAAATATTTCATACCTATCACCTAATACTATTGCTAAATCAGGCTTATCATATAGTAGGATTTTTGAAAATTTTTCTATTCCATATGAAATGGCTTTTGAAATATCATTTGGTGTATCTGAATTAATTGATAAATTCACTTTGTAATTAACCTTATTTTTATCACTTCTTATTTCATTTAAAGTATAGCCATACTTTTTAATAAGATGAGAGCCAGTAACTAAAATTTTTAAAGATAAATTTCTATTTTTTTTAATTTCATTAATTAATTTCTTTAACAATCCATAATCAGCTCTATTACCAGTTACTACTAATATTTTTTTTTTCTTTGCGGACATATTATCTTTTTTGATATACTTCCTCTGTATACCTAAAAACTCTTCCAAGTTTAATTTTTGGATTTTTAATATTTCTATTCAAAAAATAGTTTTTTATAAACATCTCTGGTTCATTAAAACCAAAAAATGCTCTTATACTAGTTGTTCCAGAGAATCTTGCATTAAACTCTATTGGAATAAGTCCTTTAGGGCCATCTCTTAGCTGTATATTTAAAGATCCAATATTTTTTAATTTTTTTGCAATTTTAATTATAAGTTTTTTAATTCTATTTTGTTTAACAACTTCAACTACCCAAGATGTACCATTTTTTAATATTCTTTTAGCTATAAATGGACCAATTAATTTGCCATTCCTTAAAGTAAATATTCCGCATGTAAATTCATTTTTTAAACTTTCTCCTTTAAATCCTGCAAATTCTTGAATAATTGGATTTGGAACTAAAATATATAGTCCACTAAAACATTTTTTGTCTTTTATTAAATAAACATTTCTAGAAGAAGTCCCAAACCTATCTTTTAAATAAAATGGCGTCTTCAATTTCTTAATTATTTTTTTTGCCTGATCTAAATTTTTAGGTAAAAATGTTCTTGGAAAGGGAAAATTATTTTTTTTTAAAAATTTATATGTATGAAACTTGTCTAAAGAGATTTTGATAGTTTCCGTTGGAGAAACGCAAATTAAAGTTTTAGTCTTATTTTCAATTTCTTTTTTATTCCTTGAAAAAAACTCAATCTCATATTCTGAACCTACAAATAGAACATCAATTTTTTTTCTTATTAAATTTTTAATGAACCATTGTTTACTTTTTTTATCTTCAACTTTAGGAATGATTATGCTTTTATTCTTATTATATATCTGAGTATTTAGTTTATCTATATCACTGATAATAACTTCTAAGTTTAACTTACTTAAATTTAATGACCTTATAATTGATTGACCTACCCCATTTCCTGCACCTGTCACTAAAACTTTTATTTTTTTATTCATTATTTAAAAAAAGTATTTATTTTACCAACTTCTTTTACTGAATGAGCATTGGATCCTAGAGACATTAAGGTTCCCTCTTTTAAACATTCATTGACAATTTTATTAATACTTGGATGGTAATTTGAATTGATTTCGAATGCTTTATTATATTTTTTACAGAGTTTAATCAAATCTTGGAACAAACTCCAATTAGGTTTTGCTTTATATCTAGAGTATGACATGCCAAATGGATGACCCAAAATTTCAAAATTAGAATTCTTAATAGCTTTTTTTGATAATTCATACTCAATTTCTATAGCTTCTTTTTTTAAATATTTATCTATTGTTTCTCTCTTATTTATATTTGTTTCTCCTGGAAACCTATGTACACTTGCCATTACAAAATCAACTTTTTTACGAATTTTACTATTAATATCCAAGTCACCTTTAAAATTTAAAATTTTTACTTCTGCACCTACATAGGCTCTACAACTTTTTTTACTTAAAGAGTTAACTTCTTCAGCAAAACTACCAAACCAATCACTACTTGTAGATCTTGCATGCTCACTAAACAAAATTTTCTTTAATTTTTTTTTACATGCATATTTATACATTTGAAAAACAGTATTTTTACCATCTGTCCAATTGGTATGAAGATGAAGATCAACATTGGGACTTAATTTCTTTTTTATATCCCTGTTTATCTCTTTAAAAATTTTTAATTTATCCATTTTGTTTAATTTCAAAAATAATTTTTAGTATTTTTTGCCCCTGTTTTAAGTCACATATATTTCTATACTTATTATTTAGTATAGACTTAT
>CABZXL010000002.1:62500-91422 GCA_902529715.1 uncultured Pelagibacteraceae bacterium
CTTAAGGTAGAACCAACTCCCATGGTGTGACGGGCGGTGTGTACAAGACCCGGGAACGTATTCACCGCGGCGCGCTGATCCGCGATTACTAGTAATTCCAGCTTCATGTACTCGAGTTGCAGAGTACAATCCGAACTGAGGCATTTTTTTAGGATTTGCTTGATGTCGCCATCTTGCTTCCTATTGTAAATGCCATTGTAGCACGTGTGTAGCCCAACACGTAAGGGCCATGAGGACTTGACGTCATCCCCACCTTCCTCCAGCTTATCACTGGCAGTTCTTTCAGAGTGCCCAACTAAATGGTAGCAACTAAAAGTGAGGGTTGCGCTCGTTGCGGGACTTAACCCAACATCTCACGACACGAGCTGACGACAGCCATGCAGCACCTGTGTTTCGTCCGGCCGAACCGAAAACTCTAATCTCTTAGAGTCGCGACGAACATGTCAAGTGTTGGTAAGGTTCTGCGCGTATCTTCGAATTAAACCACATGCTCCACTACTTGTGCGGGTCCCCGTCAATTCATTTGAGTTTTAACCTTGCGGTCGTACTCCCCAGGCGGTGTGTTTATTGCTTTCGCTGCGATACTGAAAATAAATTTCCAACATCTAACACACATCGTTTACGGCATGGACTACGAGGGTATCTAATCCTCTTCGCTACCCATGCTTTCGTTCCTCAGTGTCAGTAATGATCCAGAAAGCTGCCTTCGCAATCGGTATTCTTTCTAATATCTACGAATTTCACCTCTACACTAGAAATTCTGCTTTCCTCTATCATACTCTAGCTAAAAAGTTTTGATGGCCGTTCCAGAGTTAAGCTCTGGGCTTTCACCACCAACTTTTTTAACCACCTACGAACTCTTTAAGCCCAGTAATTCCGAACTACGCTAGGTCCCTTCGTATTACCGCGGCTGCTGGCACGAAGTTAGCCGGACCTTCTTATTCGGGTACAGTCATTTTCTTCCCCGACGAAAGAGCTTTACAACCCAAGGGCCTTCTTCACTCACGCGGCATCGCTGCATCAGAGTTTCCTCCATTGTGCAAGATTCCCTACTGCTGCCTCCCGTAGGAGTTTGGGCCGTGTCTCAGTCCCAATGTGGCTGATCATCCTCTCAAATCAGCTATTGATCATAGTCTTGGTAGGCTATTACCCCACCAACAAACTAATCAATTGCGGGCTCATCCATCGGCGCATAAAGCTTTCTCCGTAAAGACTTATGAGGTATTAGCACAAGTTTCCTCGTGTTATTCCTCACCAAAGGGAAGATACCCACATGTTACTCACCCGTCTGCCACTAAGTATTGCTACTTCGTTCGACTTGCATGTATTAGGCGTGCCGCCAGCGTACGTTCTGAGCCATGATCAAACTCTCAAGTTTAAAAACGGCGCACACTAGCTTCTATATAAATTCTAAGAATAAAATTTATATAATGTTGAAGTGTGTACGACAAATTTTGGTAACCTTAACCGTCCACACTTCTCTTCTTAAATTTTTACAAATAAAATAGCTAATTAGGTTTTTAAGCCTAATAATAAACAACTTTTCTATGTTGAGTGTGACGCTTATAGTATAAATTAAATGGAAATCAAGTAATTAGATTTGAAAAAAAGGGCAAAAAACATACAAAAAATGACGATTTTTTGATAGTTCTATCTTATGGTAAATAGTAAATTAAATAAGCTAGTAAAAGATAATATTTATCTTGTTTTATTACTTTCGATAGTTCTGTTTACAATCTTGTCAACAAGTTACTTCTCAGCTTTAAAAAAAGATCAAGAAGATAGATTATTATATATTTTAGATAATACTTTTTTTAAAAAGTCTATCAATCACTTAATAACAAACTTAAATCCAAGATTTAAAAACTTAAACTTCAGAGTTGCTGATGGTGATAGTTTTGAAAAAATTCTTAGCAAATTAGAAATAAGTAAAGGTGAAAAAGAAATAGCTATTAAAAATTTATCAAACTTTAAATTTGTAAAAAATTTATTTAAGGGTCAAAATATATCATTTAAACTAGACAATGCTAATTCTTCTGTAAAAATTGTAGAAATATCAATTGAGCAATCTAAAACTAAAAAGTATGTTTTTTATAGAATTAATGATTCAAATAAATTTAATTACAAAGAAATTGATAAACTTTTAAAAAAGGTAATAGTCTTTAAGGAATCTGAAATTAAAAATAGTTTATATTCAAGCGCAATAAATTCAGGAATAAAACCTAACATAATAATTGACTTTGCACGTATCTATGGTTTTCAAATTGATTTTCAAAGGGATATCTGGAAAAATGATAGGTTTCAAATAATTTATGAAAACTTTTTAGATTCAAAAGAAAATATTTTGGATACTGGAAATATTCTCTATGCTAATTTAATTTTAAAGGGAAAAGATAACAGCTTATATATTTTTAAAACTAAAGAAGGATATGAGCATTTTGATTCTGCTGGTAGAAGTATAAAAAAAAGCCTTATGAAAACTCCAATTAATGGGGCTAGACTATCATCCAGTTTTGGAATGAGAAAACATCCAATATTAGGTTATAATAAAATGCACCGTGGAACAGATTTTGCCGCTCCTGAAGGGACTCCTATTATGGCATCTGGAAGTGGAAAAATTATTAGAGCCAGATGGTGTGGTGGTGGTGGCAATTGTATAAAGATAAGACACAACTCTACATACTCTACGGTTTATGCTCATCTAAAAAACTTTGCAAGAGGAATAAAAGAAGGAACAAGAGTCACACAAGGTCAGATAATTGGTTATGTGGGATCAACTGGAATGTCTACAGGACCTCATTTACACTATGAAGTAATAGTTAATGGAAAAAAAGTAAATTCTCAAACACTAAAATTACCTTCTGGAAAAATTTTAAAAGGGAAAGAAAGAAAACTTTTTGAAGTAGATAAAATAAAATTAAATGTTTTAAAATCTGAACTAATTAATTCTGAAATGTAAAAATTTACTCTGCTGATAAATTTTCTATATTATTAGAGTTTTTCTCTTCTTGATTTATTTTGTTTTCAGCTGGTTCATCGCCATTTTTTTTTACATCTTTCGATACTTGATTTTTATTATTTAAATTTTCTTTTTTTTCAAGAACTCTTATAAAATGTTCAGCATGTTGAAAATAATTTTCGGAAAGTATTTTATCGCCATTTGAGAGTGCTTCTCTAGCTAGGCTTGAATATTTTTCTATTAATTTTGAAGCATTATAATTGTTTCTTCCTGGATTTTTTCTAATAAAATTTGATCCATTTTGCAGATCATTTATAATTTTTGTACCATTTTCGTTTTTCTGATGATTTCTATCTAAATGATTTTTGTATCTATTTCTTCTAAAATTATTTTTAAAATTTCTCATTCGATTTATATATGATTCATATTTTTGTAGAAACTAAGCATCTATTAATATTTGCTAAATCTTTGACAATTTTATTTGTGTAAAAACCATTTAATTTTAATAATTTTAAAGTCTCTCTTGTTTGATCAAATCCCACCTCTAAAAATAATTTTCCTTTTCTTTTAATTAAGGTCGAGCTTTTCTTTATTGTAAGCCTAATTTTCGCGTAACCATCTACTCCTCCGTTTAAAGCAACCTTAGGCTCGAAGCTCTTTATATCTCTATCCAAACTATTAATTTTATGTAATTTAACGTATGGAGGATTAGATATAATTAAATCATATTTACCTCCATAAAAATTGTCAATATCTGAATTTAAAAACTTAATTCTATTGTTAATGTGTTGTATTTTTGCATTATATTTTGCTAATTTTGTTGCATTTTTTGAAATATCAACGCCAACCCCACTACATTTTTTTCTTTCTTTTAATATTGAAAGAAGAATGCATCCTGATCCTGTGCCAATATCTAAAATTTTTTTTGAGGAATTAATTTTTAGATGATCCAAAACTTGTTCAACTATAACTTCGGTATCAGGTCTTGGTATTAGTACATTTTTATCAACTTTAAATTTATTTTTCCAAAATTCTTTATATCCAGTTATATAAGCTATAGGTTCATTTTTTTTTCTTCTTTCAATAAAATTAAAATAATTTTTTTTTTCTATTTTATTTATTTCTTTATCTAAGTTTAAAATTAGTTGAGATCTATCTAATTTCAATGCTGACGATAATAATATTTCACTATCTAAATTGTATGATTTTATATTATTTAATTTTAATATTTTTGAACCTTCATTAATTACTTCTTGATATCTCATTTTAATTTAGTCTACTAAGTTCTTCTTCCTGAGCTTGCAAGGTCAAACTTTCAATCATTTCTTCAAATATCTCTCCTTGCATAAATTCTTCAAGTTTATGCAAAGTAAGATTTATTCTATGATCAGTAACTCTTCCCTGAGGAAAATTATAAGTTCTTATTCTTTCTGATCTATCCCCAGTTCCAATTTTATTTCTTCTATCTTTTGATCTTGCTTCTTCTATTTTTTGTCTCTCAAACTCATATATTCTAGATCTAAGTATTTTTAATCCTTTTTCTTTATTCCTAATTTGTGATTTTTCATCTTGTTGGCTAACAACAATTCCTGTTGGTATATGGGTTATTCTAACTGCTGAGTCTGTTGTATTTACACTTTGTCCTCCAGGCCCACTACTTCTAAAAACATCAATTCTTAAATCTTTTTCTTCAATTTTTACATCAACATCTTCTGCTTCTGGTAAAACTGCAACTGTAGCAGCTGATGTATGGACTCTTCCTTGTGTTTCGGTATCAGGAACTCTTTGAACTCGATGAACGCCACTTTCATACTTTAAAAGAGAATAAATATTTTTTCCTTTTATGTTTGCTATTACTTCCTTTAAGCCTCCAGCTTCGCTTTTAGAAATACTAATTATTTCAAGATCCCATTTTTTTTTATGTGAAACTTTTTCATACATTTTAAATAAATCTGATGCAAATAGACTTGCTTCCAAACCTCCAGTACCAGCCCTTATTTCTATTATCGCATTTTTAGAATCAGCGTCATCTTTCGGAAGCAAAAATAGTTTAATTTTTTTTTCATTTAATTCATTATTCTTAATCAATTGATCTAATTCTGCTTTGGCCATTTCTTTAATTTCTTTATCACTATTAGCATCATCAGCTAACTTTTCTAAATCTATTTTACTTTTTTCAAAATTAAGATATTTTTTGGCTTGGTTTATTATTTCATTAAGATCAGAATATTCTTTTGATTTTACAGCAAATAATTTTTTATCTATATTTCCTGAAGACAATTCTCCTTCAAGACTTTTATGTCTTAATATTAACTCTTCAACTTTTTTTACTGGAATCATTTTATTTTACTTCGATTTCTTCAGCTTTTTTTTCAACTAGTTCAACCACTTTTGAAACGATATCTTCATTACTTAATTTTTCTGTTTGAACACCTTTTAAATAAAGCATATTGCTATTTTTACCACCTCCGGTTATTCCAATATCAGTTAGTGCCGCTTCACCTGGACCGTTTACAACACATCCTATAATTGACAGTGTTATTGGAGTTTTTATGTGAGAAAGTTTTTCTTCTAAAATTTTAACAGTATCAATGACTTGAAAGCCTTGTCTGGCACATGATGGACAAGATATTATCTTAACTCCTCTATTTCTTAAATTTAGTGATTTTAAAATTTCATTACCTATCTTTATCTCTTCAACCGGATCATCTGATAATGAAATTCTAATTGTATCACCAATTCCATCTAATAATAAATTTCCCAAGCCAATAGAAGATTTTATACTTCCTGGAATAAAACTTCCAGCTTCTGTAATTCCTAGATGCAAAGGATAATCTGTAACTTTTGAAAGTTCTCTGTATGCTTTTATTGATAAAAATACATCTGATGATTTAACGCTTACTTTAAAATTAAAAAAATCCATATCTTCTATAATTTTTATATTTCTAATTGCACTTTCTGCTAAAGCTTCTGGACAAGGTTCTTTAAATTTTTCTAAGATGTCTTTCTCTAAAGATCCAGAGTTTACTCCTATTCTAATTGAACAATTATTATTTTTTGCAGCAGAAATAACTTGTGAAATTTTATTTTTATCTCCTATATTACCTGGATTGATTCTTAAACAGTCTGCACCATTTTCTGCGGCTTCTATAGCTCTTTTAAAGTGAAAATGAATATCCGCAACAATTGGAATTGGAGAATGCTTTTTAATTTCTTTTAGAGAACGTGAAGAATCTTCATCGGGGCAAGAAACTCTTACAATATCACCACCGGCTTCGGAAATTTTGTTTATTTGATTTAAAGTTTCTTTAACATTCTTTGTTAATGTATTTGTCATAGATTGAACTGAGATAGGATTGTTTCCTCCAACTTTTACTTTCCCTACATTTATAACTTTAGTAGGTCTTCTTTTTATATCCCTAAAAGGTCTTATGCTCATATCCTTGATTTATTTTTCTAAATTAAATTCTTTATGTAAAACTGATACTGCTTTATTTAAATTTTTTCTGCTAACTATTACAGATATTTTAATTTCAGAAGTTGAAATTATTATTATATTTATATTTTTTTTTGCTAGAGCATTAAACATTCTGTATGTTACACCAGGAGTAGTAATCATTCCAACTCCAATAATTGATACTTTTGATACTTTATCATCTACAACAATTTTTCTAAAACTAATTTTTTTGTTTTTTTTTAATAATTTTTCTGTTTTAGACAAATTTTCAGATTTAATTGTAAAAGTTAAATCTGTTTCTTTTCCATTTGGTGATATATTTTGAACGACCATATCAACGTTAATTGAATTTTTATAAAGAGGTTCAAAAATTGCTGCAGCAATTCCAGGTTTATCTTTTACTCCTATTAAAGTAACTTTTGCATCATTTTTTGTAAAAGATACTCCTCGGATAATTTTGCCATCAACAATATTTTTTCTTTTAGTAATTAAAGTGCCTAATGATTTTTTAAAAGATGATCTTACATCAACATCAATCCTATTTAATCTAGCATCTTGAATTGAATGTGGTTGCATTACTTTTGCTCCTAGCGATGCCATCTCCAACATTTCTTCATAAGAAATTACCTTTATTTTTTTTGCATTTGAAATCGTATTTGGATCAGAAGTATAAACACCATCCACATCAGTATATATAATACACTTTTCTGCTTTAAAAAATCTAGAAAGCATTATTGCGCTTGCATCCGTTCCTCCTCTACCTATTGTAGTTATTCTATTTGAAGAATTGACTCCTTGAAATCCTGCAACAATAGGTATCCCTCCGGACTTCAAATAGTTTAAAATGTTTTTTTTATAAATTTTTTGTATTCTTGATGATGAGTATTTTCCTTCAGTGAAAATTGGAACTTGCCATCCCATCCATGATCTAGATTCATATCCCAAATGGTTTAACCTTCCTGCAATTAACGAGCATGACATTTGTTCACCCGCTGAAACCAAAACATCATACTCTTCAGATCTAAATTCATTAGAAATTTTTTTAGACTTTTTTACTAAGTCGTTAGTTACACCACTCATTGCTGAAGAAGTAACAATCACTTTATATTTTTTTTTAACAAATGAAGTAATTATATTTGCAACTTTTTTGATTCTATCTGTTGAACCTACAGAGGTTCCTCCAAATTTTAACACTACAATTTTCATTAACTTTAATTTTTTATTTAAATAAATTATGTTGATAAAATACATCTTAATTGTAATGTCAACAATCAATCAATTATGAGCACTATAAATAAAAAAGAAATTGAAAAATTTTCAAAAATGGCTGATGAATGGTGGGATACTGAAGGTAAGTTTAAGCCACTGCATAAATTTAATCCATTAAGGATAAACTATATAAAGAAGAAAGTTATTAATCATTTTAATATTAAGTCAAAGTTTATGCCCCTAAAAAATATTGAACTTTTGGATATTGGATGTGGAGGAGGACTTTTGTCAGAGCCAATGTGTAGATTGGGTGCCAAAGTTACTGCGATAGACGCCTCACAAAAAAATATAAATGTTGCATCATTTCATTCAAAAAGAAATAAACTAAATATTAATTATCTATGTGCTTCTCCAGAAAAAATAAATATAAAAAAAAAATTTGATGTAATTTTAAATATGGAAATTGTAGAACATGTTAATGATTTAAATTTTTTTATAAAACAAAGCTCATTACTTTTAAAAAAAAATGGACTTATGTTCATTGCAACATTAAATAAAACTTTAAAATCATATATTTTTGCAATAATCGGAGCGGAATATATTTTGCGATGGCTTCCAGTTGGAACTCATGACTGGGAAAAGTTTGTAAAACCTGAAGAATTAATTGAATTTGGAAAAAAAAATTATCTAGAATTAGTAAAAATTGATGGAGTAAATTTTAATATATTAAAAGATGAATGGATTATAGGTAAAGACAAATCTGTTAATTATATAACCCAATTTAGAAAAATTTAATTTTCATTATCATTTATCCAAGGTATTGTTTCTGTTTCAATTCCTTCTTCAGATAATTCTTTAACATCTTTGGTCGTCGCATTTCCATAAATTCTTTTATTTTTTTTGCTATTATTATAGTGAATTGATCTAGCTTCATAAGCAAAATTATCACCAACATATTCAAAGTTATTTTTTATAAAATTTTTATATTCTTTTAATTTTTTTTTAATTTCTAAATGTTTATTGGAATTTAAGTTTTTATTCTCTTTTTTATTATTGATGATGGAGGGTGCCATTAAAGATTTTTCAATTTTAAGAGAATTACAATTTGGACAGTTTATAAATGCAGTTTTTTTTAACTTTTCAAATTCTTTTGAAGAAGCAAACCAACTATCAAAATTTTTTAAACAATCTTTGCATAATAACTTATATTTTATCATATATATAATTTAGATACTAAATTGATAATTTCAACAACGTTTTAAGTTCTATAGTCTGAATTAATTTCAATATATTTTTTTGTTAAATCCATAGTGTAAGAAGTAAATTCTTTTTTTCCTATATTTAAATTTACCAATAAATCAATTTTTTCCTCTTTCATATATATTGCTGCTTCATCCTCATTATAAGAAGAAGATAATTTACCGTTTTCAATAATTGTAATATTTCCAAATTTAATTGACAATTTGTTTGGATTTAAATCTACATTGGCTTTGCCAATAGCCATGATGATTCGTCCCCAATTTGGATCTTGTCCGGCTATAGCTGTTTTTACTAAAGGAGAGTTTGCAATTGAAAAACATATTTTTTTTGCATCTTCTTCTGTTTTACAATTTTTTACTTTAATAGAAATAAATTTTGAAGCTCCCTCTCCATCTGCAGCGACTCTTTTTGCTAGGTTTAAAAGAACATTAAATAAAGATGAATTAAACTGAGATAATTTTTTATCTTTAAAACTCTTTAAATTTAAATTTGAAACTTCGCAAGTTGAAAAAATAGAAACCATATCATTAGTACTTGTATCTCCATCACAAGAAATTGCATTAAATGTTTTTTTTATATTTTGTTTTAATAGTTGTTTTAAAATAGTTGATGAAATTGTTGCATCTGTGAATATAAATCCTAATGTTGTAGCCATATTTGGAAAAATCATTCCCGATCCTTTTGCAATACCATAAATTTTCACTATTTTATTTCCAATATAACATTCTTCCATTGCAAGTTTTGGCTTTAAATCAGTTGTTAATATGCCCATTGCAGCTTTCATCCATATATATTTATTTTGTGTATATCTAATCTTATTTATTAAATCTGGAATACTTTTTTTAATTTTATCTGCTGGAAAAATTTCTCCTATTGTGCCTGTACATGCAAATAATATATCATTTGAATCAATTTTTTCTGGTTTCTCTTCATCACTTTTTTGTTTTAGAGTCAATTCTTCTGATAAGTTATCAGCTAAAATTTTCAACCCTTTAAAACCCTCTTTTCCAGTAAAAGCATTTGCATTTCGAGTATTAATTAAAATAGCTTTAATTTTTTTTTTATTAATTTTTAAATTCCATTTTATATTTTCTGAAATTAATTTTGATTGTGTGTAAACTGATGCGTAATTAGCGCCCTTTCTAAAATAGAATAGAACTAGATCATCTCTTCTCTTAGAATATAAATTAGCGCTTGTGGTCGATATCGACAAACCATCAATATGTTCAAGATCTTGAAAATCACCCATTTTTGAGTTTTTGGTTATCGAATTAAATAAATTATCCAGATTAATTGCCATACTATTTAAAATTTTAATTTAGATACTATATTAAACCCTATATTTAAATTATAAAATAATATACTTATTAAATGCTCAATCCACTAAATTTCTTATCAAAGATCATTAAATCTAGTAACCAAAAAGAACTAGATAGATTAAAAAAAATTGCAAATAAAATTAATGGTTTTGAAGAACAGACAGCTAAACTGGATGATAAGTCTTTTCCTTTAAAAACTAAAGAATTCATTGAGCAAATTAACAATGGAACTTCATTAAACGAAATCCTGCCTGAAGCATTTGCTTTAGTAAGAGAAGCCTCAAAAAGAATAAATAATGAACGTCACTTTGATGTTCAAATTATTGGGGGGATTGTTCTTCATGAAAATAAGATTGCTGAAATGAAAACCGGAGAAGGTAAAACATTAACAATTACTTTGGCGGCATACTTAAATGCATTAACAAAAAAAGGTGTTCATATAGTTACTGTTAACGACTACCTTGCAAAAAGAGACTGTGAAAATATGAAGGGAATTTATAATTTTTTAGGTCTTTCAGCTGGATATATAAATAATGATCAAACTGATGAAGAAAGAATTTCAAATTATAATTGTGATATTACTTATGCAACTAATAGTGAATTAGGATTTGATTATCTTAGAGACAATATGAAATATTCATTTGACTCTATGGTGCAGCGTGGTCACAACTTTGCAATTGTAGATGAAATTGACTCATGTTTGATTGATGAGGCAAGAACTCCATTAATTATTTCTGGAGGCGTTGAAGATAAAACAAATCAATATTTGACTATTGATAAATTAATTAAAAAATTAAATAAAGAAGATTTTGAAATAGATGAAAAAGATAAAAATGTTTTACTAACAAATAAAGGAATAGATAATATAGAAAAAATTTTATCAAATGTAGGAATACTTAAAAATAATAATTTTTATGATCCAAATAATTTACATTTGGTTCATTACGTTAACCAGGCTCTAAGAGCAAATTACTTATATTTAAACGGCAGAGATTATATAGTTAAAGATGGACAGGTAATTATAATAGACGAACAAACTGGTAGACAGTTACCGGGAAGAAGATTTGGAGATGGTCTCCATCAAAGTATTGAAGCAAAAGAAAGAGTTGAAGTACAAAATGAAAACCAAACTCTTGCATCAATAACATATCAAAATTACTTCAAACTGTATTCAAAACTTGCCGGCTGCACAGGAACAGCGGCAACAGAATCTGAAGAATTTTTTGAAATTTATAAACTTAATGTAGTTGTAATTCCTACAAATAAAAAAATGATAAGAAATGACTGGAATGATCAAATATTTAGATCATTGAAAGAAAAAGATGAGGTAATTATAAAAAAAATTAATGAATGTAATAAAAAAGGCCAACCCCTGTTAATATTTACAGCAAATATAAATAAATCTGAACATTATTCTGAATTATTAAAAAAAGCGGGAATAAAACATACTGTATTAAATGCAAAAAACCATGAAAGAGAAGCAGAAATAATTTCAAATGCCGGTAAAAAAGATTCAGTAATTATAACAACAAGCATTTCAGGTAGAGGTGTTGATATAAAATTAGGAGGAAAAACACCAACATTAAATAATGAGAAAGGAGAAATTAAATCTTTGGGTGGCCTTTTTGTAATTGGAACAGAAAGAATGGAAAGTCGAAGAGTTGATAATCAGGCAAGAGGACGTTCCGGGAGGCAGGGTGATGAAGGTAGCTCAATATTTTTTGTAAGTCTTGAAGATGATTTAATGAGGATTTTTGGCTCAGAATCAATGAATAGTATACTTGAAAAACTTGGTTTAAAAGATGGAGAAAGCATTGACCATCCATGGATCAATAAAGCGCTGGAAAGAGCTCAGCAAAAAGTTGAGGCTAGAAATTTTGATGTTAGAAAAACCTTGTTAAAATTTGATAACGTTCTTAATGATCAAAGAAAAGTTATATTTGATCAAAGAAATAAAATAATTGGTAGTAAGAATGCATTTGAATATTCTGATGAATTTTTGGATGAAGTTTTGATTAGATTAAATGAATTAAAAAAATTAAATTTATCTAAGGATAAAAATAATGAACATTTTATTCAACTAAAGTCTATATTGGGAAAATCTTTTGAAGACAATGAAATTAACTCAATATTAGATTTAAGTGACAAAAATTTTCAAATTGAAATTAAAAATAAGTTTAATAAAAAAAGATCTGAAAGGGAGAAAATATTAAATAGAGAACAAGCATTAGAATTAGAAAAAAGAATTTTATTACAGCTTATTGATCAAAATTGGAAATCCCATATTCAATATTTAGAACATTTAAGGGGAGTTATTGGTCTAAGATCTTATGGTAATAGAGACCCGCTAATAGAATATAAAAAAGAAGCCTTTTCATTATTTGAGAATTTGTTGTTTAAACTAAAATCAGATTTAACAACTGTTTTATTGAATCTTTCGGTCGTTCAGAAAAATGAGGAGAAAGAAACTAAGACAACTAAAATTGATCCAAAATATATTGGGAAAAAAATGAGCAGAAATGAACCTTGTTTTTGTGGATCGGGTAAAAAATATAAGCGTTGTTGTGGAGCTTTATAAAAAATATAAAAATATTCCTAAAATAATAGCGATTAAGAAAATTAAAATATATTTTTTATAACTTGCAAACCAATTCATATATTTATCAATGAAAGTTGTTTTCATTGATAAATTATCTGATATTTTAGCAGTGCTAGCAAATCCCTTATTTCTTCCAATAGATAAAAACTTATTTTTTCTTTGTAATAAAACGTCTTCTCCATCCATGCTTATAAAGAAATCTAAATTTTTTCTTATCGAGTCTCTAACATTATCTAAAATTATATCTTTATCTCTATGAGCACCACCTATAGGTTCAGAAATAATTTCATCTATAATTTTCAAATCATATAGATCTTTGGAAGATAATTTCATTGCCTTGGAAGCTTCTAAAGTTTTCTTTGGATCTCTCCATAATATTGTTGCACAACCTTCTGGGGATATAACTGAATAAATTGCATTTTCTAACATTAAAACTTTATTAGAAGAGGCTAGGGCTATTGCTCCTCCAGATCCTCCTTCTCCAATTATTATTGATATTGTGGGTACTGTTAGCTCCATGCAGCATTCAATTGATTTTGCAATAGCTTCGGCTTGACCTCTTTCTTCTGCTCCAACCCCTGGGTATGCCCCCGGAGTATCAATAAATGAAATTACTGGAATTTTAAATTTGTTTGCTAACTTCATTAGTCTAATTGATTTTCTATACCCTTCGGGTCTCATCATTCCAAAATTTCTTTCAATTCTTGTTTCTAGATTATCACCTTTTTCTTGTCCAATTACTAAAACAGACTTGTTTTCAAATTTAGCAAATCCACAGATGACCGATTTATCTTCACCATAAAATCTATCTCCAGAAAGAGAGATAAAATCATTAAAAAGATTATCAATAAAATACTTGGCTTTGGGCCTGTCCTCATGTCTCGCAACAAGTGCGGTTTGCCAAGGATCCAAATTGGAATAAATATTTTGAAGTTTTGATTCAATTTCGTTTTGAAGGTTTGAAATTTTTTTTGTGTCTACTTCTGACAATCCTTCTTGATTGTAAGGATCTTTAAGTTTATCTAGCTCTACTTCTAAATTTTTAATTTCAGATTCAAAATTTAAATAATTTTTCATATTTTTCTTATGACGTTTATAAAGCAAAAAGAGGCAATAAAATGGTAAAATATTAAATTATTAATTATAAATTGACTATTTTAGGACCAAAAAGTTATACTGAACAGGAAAAATACTTTTCAAACGACTACAATGAAAAAAAAATACTTAAAAATTAAAAACTTGTCTGTTTCTGAAAGTTTAGCAAACTTTATAAATAAAGAATTATTACCAGGAACTAAAGTCAATAAGGAAAAATTTTGGAAGGGTTTTGATAAATGCATTCATGAGCTAGCACCTAAAAATAGAAAGCTGCTTCAAAAAAGAGAAAGATTACAAAAAGCTATTGATGCATTGCATATAGATAAAAAAGATAATCAATTTAATTTAAAAAAATACACTAAATTCTTAAAAAAAATTGGTTATATAAAAAAGCCTGGACCAAATTTTAAAATTAAAACTAAAAACGTTGATATAGAAATATCAAGTATATGTGGTCCACAATTAGTTTGTCCTGTTTCAAATGCAAGATTTTTATTAAATGCAGCTAATGCAAGATGGGTAAGTTTGTATGATAGCTTATATGGAACAGATGTAATACCTGAAACTCATGGAGCTGTGAAAGGAAAAACTTATAATCCAATAAGAGGTAAAAAAGTAATAGAATATGCTCGTAATTTATTAGATAAATATGTTCCTTTAAAAGATAAAAGTTGGAAAGATTTAACAAAAGTTCCAGAAGTTATTAATAATAAATTAAATTTAAAACTTAAAAATTATAAACAATTTATCGGTTATAAAAAAAAATTAGATAAATTAACTTCTCTTTTATTTGTAAATAATAATCTTCATATAGATATTTTATTTGATCAAAATGGAAAAATGGAAATTAATAATCCTGATGGTAATCAAGATAAAATTAAAATACATGATATTTTTTTAGAATCTGCGATATCTACTATTTGTGATCACGAAGATAGTGTGGCTGCAGTAGATGCTGAGGATAAAGTTCTAGGATATAGAAATTGGCTTGGTTTGATGAAAGGAAATTTAAAAGTTGAATTTATAAAAAATGGAAAAAAATATTTGAGAAAATTAAATTTGGACCGAAAATATACTTCTAAAAACGGAAAAAAATTTAATTTACATGGTAGATCTTTGCTTTTAAATAGAAATGTTGGTCATCTTATGACGAATCCCTCTATTCTTTTAAAAGATGGATCTGAGTGCCCTGAAGGAATACTTGATGCATTTATTACTTCCCTTGCGTGTCTTCATGATTTTAAAAAAAAAGGAAATTCTAGAGTTAATTCTATCTATATAGTTAAACCCAAAATGCATGGTCCTGAGGAATGTGATTTTACCAATTTAATTTTTGAAAAAGTTGAAAAAGTTTTAAACTTAAAAAAATATCAAATTCTTTGTGGTATTATGGATGAAGAAAGGAGAACATCCGTTAATTTAAAAGAGTGCATAAGAGCTTTAAAAAATAGAGTTTTTTTTATTAATACCGGTTTTTTAGACAGAACTGGAGATGAAATCCATACATCAATGGAAATTGGTCCAATGATCAAAAAAGGTGAGATGAAATCATCAAAATGGATAAGCGCTTACGAAAATAATAATGTAGATATTGGTCTATCATGTGGGTTCTCGGGCAAATGTCAAATAGGTAAAGGAATGTATCCTGCTCCAGATTTGATGGGTGATATGATGAAACAAAAAATTGCTCATCCTTTATCGGGAGCCAATTGTGCGTGGGTACCCTCTCCTACTGCGGCTGCATTACACTCACTACACTATCATGAAATTGATGTATTTGCTAAACAACGAGAATTATCAAAAAGAAAATCAGCAAAACTATCCGACCTTTTAACCATTCCATTTACAAGACAACCTAACTGGTCTATGGAAGAAATTACTGAAGAGTTAAAAAATAATGCACAAGGAATTTTAGGCTATGTAGTCAGATGGATAGATCAATCTGTTGGCTGCTCAAAAGTACCTGATATTAATGGTGTCGGTTTAATGGAAGATAGAGCAACTTGCAGAATAAGCAGTCAACACATTGCTAACTGGTTACATCATGGTGTATGTAGCAAGAAACATGTTTTAGAAATTGTAAAAAAAATGGCCAAAGTTGTGGATAGTCAAAACTTGAAGGATCCAAGCATGAAAGGACACTCCCCCTACGAACCAATGTCAAATGACTTTGATAAATCAACTGCTTTTAAAGCAGCTTGTGAACTAATATTTCATGGAAAAACTCAACCTTCTGGTTATACAGAGCCCATTCTTCATCTTAATAGACTGCTAAAAAAAAATTAATTTCTCTACTTTAAAAAACTTTTTCTATTTTTAAATGCGGATATTAAAGTACCGTCATCTAAATTCTCTATTTCTCCACCCACTGGTAATCCTTGTGCAAGTTTTGAAATTTTTACATTAGTATTTTTTAAACTATCTTGAATATAAAACGCAGTTGTTTGACCCTCAACTGTTGCACTTGTTGCTAAAATGACTTCTTCTATATTGTCCTTTTTTACTCTTTCAACTAAAGAATTAATTAATAAATCTTCTTTTTTTTGATTATTAGATGATGAAATTGTCCCTCCAAGAATATGAAAATAACCTTGATACACACTAGAAGATTCTATGCTCCACTGGTCAGCTATGTTTTCTACTACGCAAATTTTATTATATTTTTGTTTATTGTTTTCGCAGTTGTTACATCCATTAGAATTAGATTTTAAAGAGCCACAAATTTTACATCTATAAATATTTTTATAAACCTCTGCTAAAGTCTTCGCAATAGGCTTAATTAATTCTTCTCGGTTATTAATTAATTTTAGAACTATTCTCTTTGCTGATTTTGGACCTAGTCCAGGAAGTTTAGATATTAGTTTAATTAAATCATCAATTTCTGATATATTTTGCATTTAATCTACAAAGGCCACTTAAAACCTGGTATTCCAAATCCACCGGTTGCTTTAGAAATTTCTTCTGATGTTTTTGACTTTAACTGAGATTTAGCATTATTATGAGCCGCTTTTATCAAGTCTTCAATTATTGCTTTATCTTCTTTTAAAATTTTTGAAGAAATATCTAAACTTACAATTTCACCTTCTCCATTAAGAGTTACATTTACTGCGTTTCCTCCAGAAATTCCCGTTACATTAATATTTTTTATTTTTTCCTGGCTTTCTTTCATTTTACTTTCAAGTTCTTTGGCCTTATCCAAAATTTTTTTGAAATCAGTCATTAATTATTATCTTTCAATTTTACATCAATTAATTCTGCATCTGGAAAGGTCTCTATAATCTTCTTAAAAACATCTTTCTTTTTTACTTCATCAATAATTTTTGATTTTTCAATATCTTCTTTTTGCTTTTTTGAAAGTTCTCCAATTTCTTTTGAAAAAGCAATAATCCATCTTTGTCCAGTCCATTCATATAATTTTAAAGATAGATCTTTAACAAAATCTTTATCCAAGTTTTCATTAAATGAAATTTCAATTTTTTTATCTACAAAACTTACTAGACTAACATTCGTTTCAAGTTCATATTTTAATTTTAACTCCTTATTTTCATTGCATAAATTAATTAAATTATCAAAACTTCTTATTTCAGCTTTTTTTAAATTTGTATCAATTTTTCTTTCCGGGTTTAAAGTTTCTTCCTGTGAAAAATTTTTGATTTGACTTATAGTTTTGTTTTTTACTTCTAACTCTTCCTCATTTTTGTTGGACTGATTTTTTTCAGATATGTTTATATCATTTAGATAATTTTCATGTTTTAAATCAATATTTTTATCTTCAATTATTTTATCTTCTTTAATATATAATAATCTTATTAAAAACATTTCTATAGACAAATTTTGATTTGAAACAATATCTAGTTCGTCTAATGTTTTAATTGTAAATTGCCAAAATAATAATAGGATTTCTGGACTAATTTCTTTCGATATTAATTCTATTTCTTTAAATTCTTCATCATTAAGAGAAAAATTTGTTCCATCTAACTTTAAAGATGAAATATTTTTCATGTAATATAATAATTCTAAGAAATCGTTTAAAAATATTTTAGGTTCTACGCCTTGATTATAAATAGACCTATATATATTTATTACTTCTTTTTCATTACCTTTAAATAAAAATTTAAATAAATTTATAAGATAACTTTTATCAAAATATCCAAATATTTTTTGTGCGGATTGTAATTCTAATTCAGTTTTTTCATTTTGATTTAATAATGCTCTATCTAAAAGTGAAAGTGCGTCTCTTACTGATCCTTCAGATATTTTTACAATCAATTTTAAAGCTTCATCGCTAATTTTTCCTTTTTCTTTATTTTTTACTTCTTTAATAAAATTAAATAGATCTAAAGAATTAATTCTTGATAGGTCAAATCTTTGGCATCTCGATACTACTGTGACTGGAATTTTTTTTATTTCAGTTGTTGCAAATATAAATTTTAAATATTCTGGTGGTTCTTCAAGTGTTTTTAATAATGCATTAAAAGCTTGTTTGCTTAACATATGAACTTCATCAATAATAAATATTTTATATTTTGCAGTAGTGGGTCCATATCTAGAAAATTCGATTAAGTCTCTTACATCATCAACTCCAGTTTTGCTTGCAGCATCCATTTCTAAAACATCAATATGATTTGAATTACTGATAGCTTCACAATTTTCACACTTTTTTTCACTACACAATTTGTCAATGCCATTTAAACAATTTAAAGATTTAGCAACAATTCTTGCAATTGTTGTTTTTCCAACTCCTCTTATTCCTGTAAATAAATAGGCATTTGCAGATCTATCATTTTTTATTGAATTAAAA
Source organism: uncultured Pelagibacteraceae bacterium (assembly GCA_902529715.1). Lineage (GTDB taxonomy): Bacteria > Pseudomonadota > Alphaproteobacteria > Pelagibacterales > Pelagibacteraceae > Pelagibacter. The sequence goes on from CABZXL010000002.1 coordinate 81,203, forward strand.
ATTGTCTGCGCAACAACTTCTTGACCGATTAAATCTCTAAAAGTTTTAGGTCTATATTTAAGAGCTAATACTTTTGAATTATTATTCATAAATTTGTTAAAGGAGACTAGAACCTGGACAACTGTCTCTACGATTGCTTCCGTTAAGATCTGGTCGGGTTCAAGCAGCACCCACCTCTAGCCTCCAAAATGTATTATAACAGTAAAGATTCTTATTCTACAAGAAAAGTAATTGTTTATTTATCTCTATATTTGTCAGCTTCAAAAACACCTAAAACGTGCATATCATCACAATGGAGCCCTAGCTCTTCTAATGAATTTTTTACTTTTTTTTCTTCAATATGTCCATCAAGTTCACACAAAAAGAAATAGGATGAAAACGAATTTTTTTCTGGAAAACTTTGTAATTTAGTTAAATTAACACCATTAAGAGCAAAGCTCCCTATAGCGCTATAAAGCGCACCAGCCTTACTTTTTAATTTAAATAATAAAGATGTAATATATTTGTTATTTTTAAATTCTGGTTGAAATATATCTTTTTGCATTATTAAAAATCTAGTAACATTCTTTTTTTCGTCCTGAATATTTGATTCCAATATTTGCAACTTATATATCTCTGCACTAAGTTTAGAAGATATTGCACCCTTTGATTTATCTTTAGCTTCTGAAATATATTTTGCAGAACCTGCTGTATCTGCTCTAACATTTTCATTTAATTTATTTTTTTTAATAAAATTTGATGATTGACTTAAAGCTTGAGCGTGAGAATAAACATCTTTTATATCGCTTATTTTTGATTCAGGTAAACCTAATAAATTATGATTAATAGGAAAAAAATGTTCTGCAAAAATATTAAGCCTATATTTGAAAATTAAATATTCAACTCCAATATTTCCTGTTGTTTTATTTGATTCGGGTATAATAGCTTTTATTGAACTATCTGTATTTGCTTTTTCAAAACATTCATCAAATGTTTTACATGGAATCGTTTCACAATCAGGATATTTTTCTTTAGCACAACTTTCACTATAACTTCCTGCAATTCCTTGGTATGCAATTTTCATTTCAAGACTTATATTCTAATTTTTTTTTTAAAGCTATATAATCTTCCATAGTATCTATACCTATAGGACAAAATTTTGCTAAAGCTACATTTATTTTTATTCCATTTTCTAATGCTCTTAGTTGTTCTAATCTATTTTGGATTTCATTATTTGTTTGCTTATATTTAATTATTCTTTTTAAAATATCTGGCTTATATGCATATACGCCTAAATGGTGGTAAATATTTGCATTAAAATCGTTAACTTTTCTTTGAAAGTCTAAAGCAACTGGAAAATTTTTATCATTAATTTTATTATCAGTAATAACTTTAACAATATTTTCATTCATTAATTTTGATTTATCATCAATTTCTGAAGCAAGGGTTCCCATTTCTGGTTTGTTTACTTCAATTAACTTTTTTAGATGTTTCAAATCTTTTATTTCTATGTTTGGCTCATCTCCCTGGAGATTAATTATATAATCTATATTTATTAAATTTAATTTTTCAAAACATTCAAAAATTCTATCAGAGCCTGTTTTATGTTGATTGCTCGTTAAAATTGCTTTTCCTCCATTTAAATTAACATCATTTACAATCTCCTTGTCTTCTGTAGCAACATATACATCAGCTATATCGGCTTCTTTGGCTTTCTTAACTACATGTGAAATTATTGAAATTCCGTTTATTTTTAAAAGTGGTTTACCTGGCAATCTAGTAGCGGAAAGTCTTGAGGGTATTAGAATAATAGTTTTAGACATAATATTTATTGATAATTTATGCGTCCAAGAGACGCAAATTGTATAATCAAATATTTAAGCTTTTTAACTACTAACATGTTATATGAATTATTATAAATAATATAAATGAATTCATTTGAAATAAATAAGATTATTACTGCAATACTAGTAACAATATTAGTAGTTTTTGGTATTGGAAAAATATCAGATATAATTTTTGATAAAGATGACAAAAATATTGTTGCTTACAAAGTTGAAGCTCCTGAAGGTGAAGCGGTACAAGCAAGTACTGAATCATCTGTGGATATATCGGCTTTATTAGCAATGGGAGATGTTGCTCACGGTGAAAAGGTCTATAAGAAATGCAAGGCATGTCATAGTATTAAACAGGGCGGAGGTAACAAGATAGGACCTGCTCTTTGGAATGTAATTTTCAGACCAGTTGGATCAATAACAGATTATAAATATTCAAAAGCTTTATCATCTTACAGTAATGAATGGACGTGGGAAGAAATGAATGGTTTTTTAATTAAACCATCAAAATGGATACCTAATAATAAGATGGGTTTCGCTGGTCTTAAATCTGAAAAAGACAGAGCGTCCGTAATTTTGTATTTAAATCAAAATAGCGATAATCCGAAACCCTTACCTTAATTTTCCAAAACTATAAAGTAAAATAGATTTTTGAACATGCACTCTATTAAGAGCTTGTTGCCATACTCTCGATTGTTTTCCCAAAAAAACATCTTCGGAAACTTCATCTCCTCTCGGTAGACAGTGCAGGAAGATACTTTCAGGTTTGGTCGCTTTCATTAAACTTGGTGTTATTTTATAATTTTTAAAATCTTTAATTTTTTTTGCTTTATTAACTTTATCATTTAAAGAAACTACTTTGTCAGAAAATACTACATCGGCATTTTTTGCTGCTTTTTCTGGATCATTAAAAATATTTATCTTTCTTTTATTTTTTTTGACCCAATCCATAACAAACTTTGGAGGTCTATAATTTTTTGGACATCCAACATTTAAATTAAATTTTAATTTTACTGAAGTAGCTATTAAACTATTTAAAACATTATTGCAGTCTCCTATCCAGCATATATTTAATTTTGATATAGGTTTTTTTTTAATTTCTTCTACTGTAAATATATCTGATAGAACTTGACATGGATGAGAGCTTGGACTTAATAAATTTATAATAGGAATACTTAAATTTTTACTAAAATCTTCAATTTTTTTATCACTGCTAGTTCTAAGCATAAATCCATCACCATAAGTTGACAAAATTTTAGCAGTGTCAGCTAAAGTTTCTCCTCCTTTTCCTAAGTGTAATTCATTTGCTTTGATGGTTATTGATCCACCACCCAATTGAGCTATTGAAAGATGAAAACTAAGACGAGTTCTTGAGCTTGGCTTTTCATACATTTGAATTATCAATTTTCCTTTTAATGGCTTATCTTTATCTACATCAAGAGTGCTTAATTTTTTTCTTTTCTTCTTTCTTTTTTTTGCATCATTCAATATTCTTCTAAGATCTTTAGATGGTATATCTTTAAGGTTTATAAAGTTTTTCACAATTATTTACACTCTTTACAAACTTTTCTAATTATTTTTACTGCTAGATTTATTTCAGATTTTTTTACATTTAGAGGAGGTAAAATTCGAACAACATTTTCTGCAGCTCTGATTGTAAGCAGATTATTATTCTCTAATTTTTGTATAAATTTTTTTTGATCATTAAAAAGCTGCAAACCTATTAACAAACCTACTCCTCTAACTTCTTTAATTAATTTAGGATAATCATTTTTAATCTTATTTAATTCGTTAAAAAAATATTTTGATATTTTTTTTACACTTTTAAGAAATCCTTTTTTAAAAATTTGATCTAAGACTGCATTACCTACACTCATCGCTAATGGATTTCCTCCAAAAGTTGAACCATGACTTCCTGGATTCATTGATTTTGCAACTTTTTTTGACATCAAAACTGCCCCTAATGGAAAGCCTCCACCTATACCCTTGGCTATAGGAACAATATCTGGTTTTACTTTTGAACTTTCAAATGCAAAAAAATCTCCAGATCTACCTATTCCACATTGAACTTCATCTAGAATTAATAATATTTTTTTTTCATTACAAATTTTTCTTAAATATTTGATACATTTTTTTGGTATAGGTTTAATCCCTCCCTCACCCATTATAGTCTCTACCATTATTGCTGCAGTGTTCTTCTTAATCTTACTTCTAATATTTGGAAATCTTGGCTTAAATTTTTTAAATTCAATATGATCAAATCCTGGAACTTTGGGTCCAAAGCCCTCTGTCATTTTTTTTGATCCGCTGGCAAAAATCGCTGCAATAGTTCTTCCATGAAATGAATTTCTTACACATAAAATTCTATTTTTATAAGACTTTCCTATTGAATAAAAATATCTTCTTGCAACTTTCATTGCGGCTTCGGTTGCCTCAGTTCCTGAGTTCTGAAAAATAACATTGTCTGCAAAAGTTTTCTGCGTAAGTCTTTTTGCAAGCTTTTCTCCTTCAGGAATTATAAACGCATTTGATACATGCCAAACTTTCTTGGCTTGCTTACTTATCGATCTGATAAGATAGGGATTAGCATGGCCTAAGGAATTGACCGCTATACCCTGAACAAAATCTAAATATTTTTTTCCAGAAGTTGAATAGAGAAAACTACCTTTGCCTCTTTTAAAAGCAATTTTTCTTCTGTTATAATTTTTAGCTAATGCACTCATTAATTTATTATTATGATTTTATTTTATAACCTTTTTTATAAAGTATATATGAAATAAACCAGGTTAATATTGAAAGTATAATTAAATATATTAAGCCAAATTTAATTGATCCATCCATATTGTTTATAAATGCATATCTAAATCCATCAATCATATGAAAAAAAGGATTATATTGGCTTATTACATTTAGAAAATAAGGCAGCCTTTCTACAGAATAAAAGGTTCCTGATAGAAAAGATAGTGGAACAATAATAAAATTTGTAATAGTTGCCATACTATCAAATTTATCTGCCCATAATCCTGCAATAAAACCAACTGCACCCATAATAAAAGAACTTAAAAATAAGTAAGTAAAAAAAATTAAATAGTGTTTTATTTCTAATTCGATGGTCACTGAAAATAGAATTATTGAAATAATTGAGATTATTAATGATCTTGTTATCGAAGCAAATATTATCGCTAAAGTAACTTCTGCAGCTGATAAGGGTGCTCCAATTAAATCAACAATATTTCCCATTACCTTTCCCATTAAAAGTGAAGAGGATGAATGGGAAAAAGCTTGCTGGATAACTTGCATAGCAATTAAACCTGGTGCAAGAAACTCAATAAATGTAACGCCTAAAACATTTGGTCTGTCTTCTCCCAAAGCGAGAGAAATTACTAAAAGAAAAAGTATTGCAGTAATTACTGGTCCTATAACTGTTTGACCTATAACTGAGAGAAATCTTAGAGTTTCTTTTAAATATAAAGTGTAAGCACCCACCCAGTTAATCCCAAATCTTCTTTTGCCAAATTGATATTTATTATGTAACTCAACCATAAGTCATTATTCATAAACATTTTTTTTAAATATTGTTAAAAAAACAATAATAAAGCTTGAATTTATTTTATTTGTATGTGTATCTGTATATTGTTATATTAATAATGTAACATACAACATATAGTAGAATATGAGCTGGACAGAAGAAAAAGTTGAAAAACTCAAAGAATTGTGGGGCAAAGGTAACACTGCGAGCCAAATTGCAGAGATTATTGGTGGAATTAGCAGAAATGCAGTAATTGGAAAAGCCCATAGATTAAATTTATCAGCAAAACTAGTTAGAAGATCAAAGACAAGTTCTTCAATTAATAAAACTAATTTTGGATCAAAAAATTTTGAGAAAAAAAGCAGAAAAAATAAATTTAGATCATTGCTACTAGATAAAAATTTTGAGCCTGCAAAAAATTTAAGCCTGGAAGAACTCACAGAAAATACTTGTAAATATATGGAAGGGCACCCAAATGAAAAATCAGCGTCGTTTTGTGGAAGAAAAAATGTTGAAAAATTTTCATATTGCCCACTTCATTTAATTGTAGTGTTTCAACCGAGAGGCAAGAAAGAAGATTTAACTAGTGAAGATGAAATTCCACAATTTATAGAGAAAAAAATAAAATCTGCTTAATTTAATAAATAATTTATTTAGAATACTGCCCACCTTTTTTCCACATATATGAATATTTATATATTTCATCAGCAAATTTTAATTTTGCCTTAAAGCCTAGGTCTATATTTGATCTAAATTCTCCTGAAAGAACATTATCATATTTTAGAATTTTTAACTGATCTCTAGTAATTAATGGTTTGGGAAATTTTTCAAAAAAGAATGCAATTATCTTAGCAATTTGAATTGGAACAGGAACTAGTAGTCTTTTTTTATCAACTGAAAGTAATAGTTTTTCAATAATATCTTTAAATGAAAGTTCTTCGGGGCCAACACATTCAATTTTATCAGAGCAAATATTGTTATCAATTAAATTTAAAATTATTTCACAGACTTCAGAAACATGTATTGGTGAAAATTTTGTCTTTCCATTATAATATAAAGGAAATATTGGCAGAATACTTAAAAGTGATAATAATCTACAGCTGAACTCATCGTCAACTGAATAAATTATTGATGGTTTTAAAATAGTTGCTTTTGGAAAATTATTTATTATTTTTTTTTCCCCTTCTAGCTTGCTTGTTGCATAATTGCTATCAGTTGCTTTTTCAATTCCAAGAGCAGAAATATGAATGAATTGTTTTATTTTATATTCTGCACATTTTTTTGAAAGAATATCAGGAAAATTAATATGGATATTTTTAAAAGTATTTCTTTGGTTTTCAAAAAGAATCCCAACAAGATTGATACATAAGTCTTTATCTTTGAATAAATCATTTAATTGCTCTTCATCAAAAACATTGCGCTCCACTATTTCTAAATACCCTGGGTTTCCTTGCGTTTTTAATATTGTGCCTTTTTTATGCAAATTTCTAGTAACTACAGTAACTAGATGATTTTTTTTTGTTAACCTCCTAATTAAATGGCGCCCTATTTGGCCCGAACCACCAAAGATCAATACTTTTTTCATAATTATCAAAAAATAGACATTATTCTTATGTCTTTATATATATTAATTAAAAACGAATAACATATATATATATTTAAAATGAATAACATCAAAATTTTTGAAAATGATTTACCAGAAGAAATTGACTTATCTAAAGAAAAGGTAATAGGAATTGATAATGAGGCTCTTGGATTGGTTTTGGGTAGAGATCCTTTAACATTGGTTCAATTAGGTCTTGAATCAAAACAATTTTATTTAATTAAACTAAATAGAAAAACTTATGCGGCACCTAATTTAATTAAAATTTTATCAAATTCCTCAACTCAGTTCATCATGCACTATGCAAGACAAGATCTACTATGGTTAAAATATCACTTAAACGTTGAACCTAAAAATATTTTTTGCACAAAAGTTGCTTCTAAATTGGCGAGAACAGCATCTTCTATGCATGGTTATAAAGATCTGGTTAAAGAACTTTGTGGTAAAGACATATCAAAAAAAGAACAGCAAAGTGATTGGGGCAATCCAAATCTTACTTCAAAACAAATTAGTTATGCAGCCCAAGATACTGAATATTTATTTGATATAAAAAAAAAATTAACCAAAATGCTAATAAGAGAAAAAAGATTTGATCTTTTTGAAAAATGTATGAAAGTTGTGCCTACTCTTGTAGATATAGAAATATCAGGATTCAAACCAAATATATTTGAACATTAAAAATGAAAAAAAAAAACTTCATACCAATTGCTAAAGATGTCATAGAATCCGAAATTAAATCTTTAAAGAAATTAAAATTAAGTATTAATCAATCTTTTAACAAAGTAGTAGAGGCAATAATTAATTGTAAAAATGGTAAAGTTATAATTTCAGGAATTGGAAAGTCTGGAATTATTGGAAAAAAAATTTCTTCTACCTTAGCATCAGTAGGCATACCATCATTTTATGTTGATGCAGCATCATGCTCTCATGGAGATTTGGGCAAAATAAGTTCAAATGATATTCTTATTCTAATAAGTTTTAGTGGAGAAAGTTCTGAATTAAAAAATATTATTCAATATGCAAATAGAAATAAAAAAATAACTTTAATTGGAATAGTATCAAAAAAAAATTCAATTTTATATAAATCTTCTGATATAAATTTATTAATTCCAAATGTTATAGAAGCTGGGCCTGGTAATATTGTTCCAACATCATCTACAATAGTACAACTAAGTATTGGAGATGCATTGGCTATATCAACAATGAATTATAGAAAATTTGGAAAATTGGATTTTAAAAAATTTCATCCAAGTGGCAGTTTAGGAGCAAAATTAAAAACTGCTGAAGACTTAATGTCAAAAAATAAAAAAATACCATTTATAAATCAAAATTTAGATATGAATAATGCTTTAAAAATAATGAGAAAATCTAATTTGGGCGTACTAATAGTTAGAAATAATAGCAACAAAACTGTTGGCATTATTTCTGATGGTGACATCAAAAGAATAAAAGATAAAAATACTGATTTTAAAAATTTAATTGCAAAAAAAATTATGACTTTAAACCCTGTTAGTATTAGTAAAGATATGCTGGCCGCACAAGCATTATCAATAATGAATTCAAAAAAAATTACTTGTTTGTGTATACATAATAAGAATAATAAGAATAAAACTATAGGAATTTTAACTATTCATAATATATTGAATGCAAATATACAATAAATGAATGTAAAAATAGCCATTCAATTTTTAATTTTATTGATCTTGTTAGTTTTTTTATTTTTTTTTATAAAAAATTCTTTCTTGTCAGAAAACCAAAATGTTATTGATTTAACTTCTGATAAAAATATTAGAACTAGTGAATTAGATTTAAAAGAAAATATTAGCAATATAATAGAAAATCTAAACTACAAGTCATTCGATGGTAGAGGAAATGAGTATATTTTAACTGCAGATTTTGGAGAAATAAGTGATGAAAATGAAGATATAATTATATTAAAAAAAGTTAATGGAATAATTAAGCTAAAAGATAAATCACATATAAATATTAATGCAGACTTTGCAAAATATAATTCAAAAAATTTTGATACTTATTTTTATACAAATGTTGTTGGTACTTTTGAGGATAATAAAATTCATTGTGAAAATCTAGACTTATTGGTTAAAGATAGTCTAGCTGTATTGTACAATAATATTAATTTTTTAAACTACGATTTAACAGCGAAAGCTGATCGGATTTTGTTGAATCTATTAAATGGTGATGTAAATATAAAAATGTTTGATAAAGAAAATAAAATTCAAATAATTAAAAAGTAAATTAATGGCTATAATTAAAAAATTTAGAATAACTACTTTTAAAAAAGAAAAAAACAAAATATCTTTAAATAAAATTTCTCTTTCATATAACAAAAGACAAATTCTAGATGACGTATCTCTTAATGTTCGAGAAGGAGAGATTTGTGGTTTACTTGGTCCTAATGGTGTTGGAAAATCAACAATATTTAATATTATAGTAGGTCTGGTTAAACCAAATTATGGAGATGTATTTATTAATCAAACAAATGTAACCAATATTCCAATTTATAAAAGAGCAATTGATTTTGGATTAAGTATTGTTCCCCAATCTGGAGGAGTTTTTTCAAATCTTACATGTATTGAAAATTTAAAAGCTATAAGTGAGATAGTTATAAAAAAAAAAGAAGAAAGAAATTTTAAAATTGAAAAAATGATATCAAAGTTTGAATTAGACTCTGTAAAAAATACTAAAGCCAAACATTTATCTGGTGGTCAAAGAAAAAAAGTAAGTATTGCAATGTCTTTAATGTCGGATCCTAAAATAATTCTAATGGATGAACCATTTCAAGGATTAGATATAATGTCTACAAGAGACCTTCAAGAAACAATTGTAAATTTGCAAACAGAAGATAATAATAGATGTTGTGTAATATCCGACCATGCTGCAAGAGATTTGTTGGCAATAAGCGATAGGGCAATTATTTTGGCAAATAAAAAAATTGTGGCGCAAGGAACACCTTTTGAACTTATCAATAATATTAATGCAAAAAATCTATACTTTGGCGATGCATTCAAAATTAATTAAACATTTAAATGAAAAAAAAAGCTTACATAAATGAAAAAATTAAAAAGTTTAATAAAGAAATCATCGTTCCAGGAGACAAAAGTTTATCAATTAGGTTTGTTTTATTAGCATCGCAGGCGATAGGAAAATCTGTTGCTTATAATATTTTGAAATCTCAAGATGTCCTAAGTGCTTTAAATACAATAAAAAAACTTGGAATACATTATAATTTAAATAAAAAAAATTGTGAAATTTA
>CABZXL010000003.1 GCA_902529715.1 uncultured Pelagibacteraceae bacterium
ACTTTCTTACATCATCTAAATTTCCAGAAATTGCAGCCGCTGCCGCCATGCCTGGGCTAACCAAATGCGTTCTTCCACCTCTTCCTTGTCTGCCTTCAAAGTTTCTGTTTGAAGTAGAGGCACATCTTTCACCTGGTTTTAATTTATCAGCATTCATAGCTAAACACATGGAACATCCAGGTTCTCTCCATTCAAAACCTGAATTTATAAAAATTTTATCTAAACCTTCTTGTTCAGCTTTTTCCTTAACCAATCCTGAGCCAGGAACAACCATTGCATTAACATGTTTTGCAATTTTTTTATCTTTTAATATTTTTGCTGCTTCTCTTAAATCTTCAATTCTACCATTAGTACAACTACCAATAAAAACTTTATCAATTTTAATATCTTTAACTAAAATATCAGAATTTAAACCCATATATTTTAATGATCTTTCTATTGAGTTTTTTTTATCTGGGTCAGTTTCATTTTTTGGATTTGGAACTTTTCCATCAATTGTGACTACATCTTGAGGTGAAGTTCCCCAAGTAACCATTGGTTTGATATCATTTCCCTCTAAATTAATTTCTTTATCAAAATTAGCTCCATCGTCAGATTTAAGATTGCCCCAATACTCTAATGCTTTTTCCCAATTGTCTTTTTTTGGTGACATTGGTTTATCTTTTAAATAATCAAAAACTTTTTGATCTGGTTGAATTAAACCTGCTCTTGCTCCACCCTCTATAGTCATATTACAGATTGTCATTCGATTTTCTACACTAAGTGTAGAAATTAAGTTACCCGCATATTCAATTACATAACCTGTTCCACCAGCTGTTCCAATTTTTCCTATTATTTGTAAAATTACGTCTTTCGCTGTTACACCAATTGGTAATGTTCCATTTACATTAATTCTAAAATTTTTTGATTTTTTTTGTACTAAAGTTTGTGTTGCTAGTACGTGTTCAACTTCTGATGTTCCAATACCAAATGCTAAAGCCCCAAATGCTCCATGGGTTGCTGTATGACTATCACCACAAACAATAATAGTTCCGGGTTGAGTAAAACCTTGTTCTGGGCCAATGATATGAACTATTCCTTGTCTTTTATCGTTCATTCCAAAAATCTGTATTCCAAATTCTTTACAATTTGAATCTAATGTATCGACTTGTATTTTTGATTCTTGGTCAGAAATTCCTTTTGTTCTATCTGTAGTTGGAACATTATGATCTGCTACAGCTAAAGTAAGTTTAGGTTGTCTAACTTTTCTATTTGAATTTCTTAAACTTTCAAATGCTTGAGGACTGGTTACTTCATGAATTAAATGTCTATCAACAAAAAGTAATGATGTTCCGTCTTCTTGTTCATGAACAAGATGATCATTCCAAATTTTATCGTAAATTGTGTATGACATTTAGAAAAAATTATTTTTTCTCTTCAGGAGTATCTTTTTTAATCTCTTCTTTTTTTGTTTCAGCTTTAATAGCTTCTGATTTATCTTCTGAAGTTTTTGGTTTTTCTTCTAGTTTTTCTTCAACAACTGGTGCTAAATTTTCTTCATTAACCTCTTCCGGTTTTGACTCAACATCAATACCTATTTTCTTTTTTATTTTTTCTGTAATTCTAGCTGATTTACCTGTTCGATCTCTTAAATAATAAAGCTTTGCTCTCCTAACTTTTCCTGATCTGATTACCTTTATTGAATCTACAATTGGACTATATAAAGCAAAAGTTCTTTCCACTCCTTCTCCGAAAGATATCTTTCTTACTGTAAAAGATGAGTTTAAATCTCTATTTTTTTTAGCAATACAAACACCTTCGAAATATTGAATTCTATCTCTTTTTCCTTCGGTAATTTTTACACCCACTTTAATTATATCGCCAGGAAAGAATTCTGGAAGTTTTTTTTCTGCAGAAATCTTCTTTACATTTGCAATATTAATTTCTTCTATCGTTTTCATGTTTAAATTTATCAAATTAATTTTTTTTATATTTTTGCCACAAATCTGGTCTTCGGTCGCGTGTTATAGCCTCAGATTGAGATAAACGCCAGTCTTTAATTTTCGCATGATCACCAGATAATAATACATCTGGAACTGTTTTTTCTTCCCAAATTTGAGGTTTTGTATATTGAGGATACTCTAAAAGTCCATTCTCAAAGCTTTCTTCTTCCACTGATGTTTCATTTCCAAGCACTCCTGATAATAATCTTATAATCGAATCTAACATTACAAATGCTGCACTTTCTCCACCAGATAAAACAAAATCGCCTATACTTATTTCTTCTATATTCCTTGATTCTATAACTCTTTGATCAACACCTTCAAAATGTCCACAGATTAAATTAATAGTTGCCTCCTTAGAAAGTTCTTTTGCCAATTGTTGGTTAAATAATTTTCCTTTTGGACTTAAATAAATTATTTTTTCTTTCGACTTTAAATTTTTGTCTAAAGAATTTGCAAGAACATCTGGCTTAATTAACATGCCTGAACCTCCTCCGTAGGTAGTATCATCAACTGACTTATGTTTGTCAGTTGCATAATCTCTAATATTTACTGTTTCCAATTTCCATATTTTTTCTTCTAATGCTTTACCATACAAACCTTTGCCTAGTGGTCCTGGAAAAAATTCTGGGTAAAGTGTAAATATTCGAGCAAGTAACATTTTATTTTTTCTCTTCTGCTTTTGGAGCGTCAGCTTTTTTCTCTTCTGCTTTTGGAGCGTCAGCTTTTTTCTCTTCTGCTTTTGGAGCATCAGCTTTTTTCTCTTCTTCTCCTTCTTTTTTTCTATCTTTTTTTGGTATAGCTTTTTGAGGATTATTGCCCTTTGCAGGCATTTCCATCATTTTGTTTTCAGCAAGAATTCTCGTAACTCTTGTTGTAGGTTGAGCTCCTTGGCTTAGCCAATATTTAATTCTTTCTTCTTCTAATCCCACTCTTTCTTTTTTTTCTTTTGGTAGTAAAGGATTAAAAAACCCAAGTTTTTCAATAAACCTTCCATCTCTTGCAAACCTACTGTCTGCTACTACAATTTTATATACGGGTCTCTTTTTTGTTCCTCCCATAGATAATCTAAGTTTTAACATTCATTCTCCTTTTATTATTTTAGTTGATTAAAAAGCTCTGGAGGTATTCCTTTGTCAGTCATACCTTTCAAGTTTCCTTTTGACATCTTTTTCATCATTTCAGACATCATTTTAAATTGTTTTAACAATTTATTGATAGTGGCTACATCTGTACCGGAGCCATTAGCAATTCTTTTTCTTCTAGAACCATCAATAATTTTTGGGTTCTCTCTTTCTTTTTTTGTCATCGATAGAATTATTGCTTCATTTTGAGAAATAATCGATTCGTCAACTCCAGCTTGATCCATTTGAGATTTAATTTTTGAAACTCCAGGAAGAAAGGACATAACACCTTCAATTCCACCCATCTTTTTCATTTGTCTTAACTGAGTTAAATAATCTTCCATAGAAAAACTACCTTTTTTTAAATTTTCTTCAGTTTTCTTTAAATTTTCTTCACTTAAGTCCTGGGATGCTTTTTCAACAAGAGATACAATATCTCCCATTCCAAGAATTCTATTTGCAATTCTATCTGGATGAAAAACTTCTATATTTTCAATTTTTTCTCCAATACCTAGAAATTTAATTGGAACATTGGAAACATACTTCATGCTAACTGCTGCTCCACCTCTAGCATCACCATCTGCTCTTGTAAGAACAATGCCTGTAAGATTAACTGTATTTTTAAATTCTTTTGCTACTTCAGCAGCAACTTGTCCTGTTAAAGAATCTGCAACAAGAAATGTTTCTGTTGGATTAATTATACTTTCTATTTGCTTAATTTCACTCATCATTTGAAGATCAATTTGAGTTCTTCCAGCAGTATCAAATAAAATTATCTCTGCTCCATTAAGATTTGCTGCACTAATTGCTCTTCTGCAGATGTCTGGTGGCAATTGTCCTTCAATAATTGGTAATGTCAAAATATTATTTTGTTCTCCAAGAGATTTAAGCTGTTCTTGGGCAGCTGGTCTGTAGACATCGAGACTGACCATCATAATTTTCTTTTTCTTATTTTTTTCAAAAAATTTTGCTAATTTTGCAGTCGTAGTTGTTTTTCCTGAACCTTGAAGTCCAACTAACATCATGGGGACGGGTGGAACAGCATTTAAATTTATATCTTCATTTTTTTCGCCAAGTAATTTTACTAATTCATCATAAACTATTTTCACCACCATTTGTCCTGGTGAAGTAGATCTAATAATTTCTTGACCTAAAGCTTTTGGTTTAACATTTTCAATAAATTGTTTTGCAACGTCCAATGTCACATCCGCTTCTAACAAAGCTTGCCTTATGCCTCTAAGAGCTTCATCTACTTGTTTTTCATCAAGTGAGGGTGCTTTTTTTAGAGAAGAAAAAACTTCTTCAAATTTATTTGTCAAATTTTCAAACATATTTTAATCCAGCAGCTATCGCACCAGTGGGCGAACCCTCGCAGACTGGTGTCGATCTCTTTGTTACCAAAGACACCGCAAATTGCTTATTTTGCGGAAACTGCGATAAACTATAATAGAGGTTCAAAAAGTCAATAAATAAGTTAAATATTATTATATGGAATTCAAAGCTTTTAAAATGGATGGTCTAGGAAATGATTTTGTAATCATTGATCAAAGATATGATCATATTGAGTTAACAAATGACCAGGTTAAAAAAATATGCAATAGAAATTTTATTGGTTGTGATCAACTTATATTTATTAAAAAAAATGAAAAGATTGATGCAGATATGGAATTTTATAATTCAGATGGAAGTGCTTCAGGAGCTTGTGGAAATGGAACAAGATGTGTGGCTTATTTATTATCAAAAGAAAAGAATAAAAATAAAATTATACTAGGTACTGAATCTGGAAATTTAGAATCAAAAATTTTAGAAGAAAAATTGGTAGAAACAAAATTAGGACCAGCAAAAACTAATTGGAATGAGATTCCTTTAGTGGAAGAGTTAAATACTATTAATTTAAAATATAAAATAATCGATAATAACAATAAAGAACATTTTGGCGGTACGGCAGTAAATGTTGGAAATCCACATATTGTTTTTTTTGTTAATAATATAGAAGATTTTAATTTAGAAAAAATTGGACCAGAAATTGAAAACGATAAATTATTTCCAGAAAAATGTAATGTTACTTTAGCAAAGATAAATAATGAAAATCATATTAAAGTCAAAGTGTGGGAAAGAGGTGCTGGACTAACAAAAGCTTGTGGTACAGCTGCTTGTGCAACAGCTTATGCTGCAAAAATTAATGGTAAAATTAAAAACAAAACTGAAATAGAATTTGAACTAGGAAAACTGTCCATCTTCATAGATGAAAGAAAAAATATTTCTATGACTGGACCTGTTTCAAATATTAATCAAATTAATATAAAAATTTAATGGGTATTTTTGAAAAATTTAAATTAGGTTTTAAAAAAAGTGCCTCTACTTTTACATCTGGTCTTAAAGAAATAATTATAAAAAAAGAAATAGATGATAAGACACTTAATGAAATTGAGGATTTTTTAATTCAATCTGATGTAGGTGTCGCAGCATCTGAAGAAATTAGAAATATAATTGCTGAAAAAAAAATTGACCCAAATAAAAATAAAGTTAATGAAATTAACTCAATTCTTAAAAATTATATAATTGATTTAATGTCTCCGTTAGAAAACGAAAATTTTTTTAAAAGTACAAATAATTTAAATGCTATTCTCGTCTCAGGAGTTAATGGAGTTGGAAAAACAACTACCATAGGAAAAATTGGAAAAATATTAAAATCTAATGATAATAAAGTTATATTTTCAGCATCAGATACATTTAGAGCCGCAGCAATTGAGCAACTTGAAAATTGGGCAAAAAAAATAGATGTGAAAATCATAAAATCTTCACAAGGTTCTGACCCTGCGTCTGTCGCATATAAAGCTGTTGATGAAGCATTAAAAAATCAATTTACACATGTTTTAATAGATACTGCAGGAAGACTACAAAATAAAAAAAATTTAATGGAAGAATATAAAAAAATTGCAAATGTAACAAAAAAAATTGACCCAAATGCTCCTCACGAAGTTTTATTAGTTTTAGATGCAACTTCTGGACAAAATGTAATTAATCAAGTCGAAGAATTTAATAAGATAATTCCAATAACAGGATTAATTATGACTAAACTAGATGGAACTGCAAAGGGTGGTATTTTAATTGCAATTGCAAAAAAATATAAATTACCAATTATTGCTTTAGGTTTGGGAGAAAAAGAAGATGATCTACAAATTTTTAAAGCAGAACAATTTGCTGAAGCTTTTATTACAACTAATTAATTAAATTATTTGAAATTAAAGGTTTATAATAATTACAATTATATTTTTCCTCTAAACTTAAATATCCACATTTCTTTGCAACTGATGAAATTATAAACTCTAATCTATTTTTTTTATCATATCTTTTTAAATTTCTTTTAGAGATATCAAAAACTAAGTTAGCGTTAATATTTTTAATGGCACTTACCATTATTAAAGTATTATTATCGTTTAATAAATAATATGCAAAATCTTCTGGAAATACTGGAAAATCATAATTTTCTATTATTTGTTTTGCTTTTGATGGAAACCAATCATAAGAAATTAATGACTCGTCAGATTTAGTATGATTATTATAAATATATAAGTCTTGAGGATAATCAGTTATATAATTAAATTCCTCACCTCTAGCTAGTACAGCTTTACTTCTGGTTTTAAAGTAAAGTGTAAAATCATTATTATAAGATTGCATTGTTCCTATATAAAAAAAATCTTCTTTTTCTAAATTATTAGGTTCTGCAAAAGAATTTTTGCAAATTAAAAAAATCAATACAATTAATACTTTAAATTTCATATAAAATAATGGGTAAAGTAAAATTTTGTATATGGTTTGTTTAAATTATGAATAAAATGTGATTATAAAATTTAATGAAAAAAATTCTTAATTTTGCACTGTATGACTTCGCTAATTCTGCATTTACAACAATTATAATTACTTTTATTTTTTCAACATATTTTGCAAAACAAATTGCACCTAATCCTGTTTTAGGGCAATCCTACTGGGGTTGGGCCATAGGGACTACAGGAATATTGGTTGCAATAATTGGACCAATATTAGGAAGTTACGCAGATAAAAAAAATTTTACAGAATTCTTTATTAAGTTATTTACAATAATATGCATTTCATTAACAACTTTATTGTGGTTTTCAAAACCTTCAGAAAAATATTTATTATTTACTTTAATTATAGTTGCCTTGGCTAATTTTTTTTATGAATTAAGCCTAATTTTTTATAATTCTATTCTTAAAAGAATTTCAAAAACAAGTGATTTAGGAAAATCTTCAGGTTTTAGTTTTGCTTTGGGTTATATTGGTGGAATATTAATATTGATAATTTGTATAAAAATTTTTATTGATAATGATGTTTTGCCTTTTGGTCTTTCAAAAGAAAATTCAGAAAATATTAGAGCTACATCAATTGTAGTTGCAGTCTGGTATTTAATTTTTTCAATACCCTTTTTATTTAGTTTAAAAAAAAAAATAAATAATAAAATTGAACTATCATCAGATAATATAAAAAAAATTAAGGATTTAATTTGGAATAATGGTTTAAATAATTTAGGAAAATTTTTAATTGCAAGAATGCTTTATGCTGACGGCTTAAATGCCATTATAGTAATGGGCGGAATTTTTGCAGTAGGTGTATTTAATTTAGAAATCAAAGATTTACTAATTTTATCAATACTTATGAATGTTACAGCCTTTATTGGTGCAATAGTAGGAGGTTATGCAAATGATAAATTCTCATCAAAATCTGTAATTATTTTCTCTCTATTGGGTTTAATAATTTCTTCATCAATAATTCTTTTTGTTAAATCACAGTTATTTTTTTTAATTTTCGCAGCGATAAATGGTTTTTTTATTGGTCCAATCCAATCAGCAAGCAGAGTTTTCATTACTAAATCTATAGATGAAAATAATCAGGCTTCAGGCTTTGGTCTATTTGCCTTATCTGGAAAGTTGACTTCATTTATCGGGCCACTATTGGTAAGCACAATTACTTATATCTCTAGTAGTCAAAGAATAGGTTTTTCTTCAGCAATAATTCTTCTTTTGATTGGTTTGCTTATTTTACTAAAAGTAAAAAAAAACTAATTTAAATTTCTTATAAATAGATCAATTTCATTGACTAATTTTTCATCAAAATTCATCATATGATCATCTAAATCTGTAAAGTATTTAAATTTAGGACTATTTGCCATTTCGAAAATTTTTTCTCCCATATAAAATGGTACAATTTTATCTTTTCTTCCATGTAAAACTAGAATGGGTGATTTTATATTTTTAATTTTATTTTTACTTTCATATTTATCTTTAAGAAGAAACTTTACAGGAAAAATTGGATATATTTTTTGACCCATATCTACCATAGAAGTAAAAGGTGCTTCTAAAATTATACCTGCAAAATTTTCATTTTGCGCAACTTCAGTGGTTATAGCTGTTCCCAAAGACTCTCCGTATAATATAATTCGATCATTGGAAATTCCTTTTTTATTTAGCCATTCTATACCACCTAGAGCATCTTTGTATAAACCTGTTTCGCTAGGATTGCCTGGATTTCCACTATACCCCCTCCATGAAATAATTAAAAAATTAATATCCATATTTCCTAAAAAATTAAGTTTATCAATTCTATTATCTAAATTGCCTGCATTGCCATGTAAAAAAAGTATTGTTTTTTTATTAGAATTTTTTAAGTGAAACCAACCTTTTAATTCAAAATTATCAGAGGTCTTAAAATTTATAGTTTCAAAATTATGTATCAAGCCTTTCCCTGTTATCTGGGGACTAAAAGGATGATAAAGAAGTTTCCTTTGAAAAAAATACACAACAACTGTAATAACAAAATAGATTAAAATTAATAAAAAAAAAGATTTAATAAAGATATTATTCATTTCTATTATTTAGTAAAAAATATAAATAACTTAAAATACATATTAACAAATAGGCAGAAAAAGAAATCTGAAAACTTTGAATTTCTCCTTTTCCAAGAAACTGTGATAGATCAATAATTAAACCAATACCCCACTGCATTATAAAAGTACCTACAAAAATAAGTAAATTAAATGATGTAAGTGATTTTCCAGCCAAGCTAGTTGGAAAAGATAAAGCCACAGCAGGCTGAGTAAGAGTTAATACTATTGAAGTAAGTATATAAACTGTAAAATGTAATGCTCCTGCATTTTCACCTGAAATAATGATAACAAATAATGATAAATAGCTAATTGGCAATCCTAACTTCATTAGTTTCATCGACTCAATACCAAGTTTTGTAATTTTGGGCAAAATGTATCCAAAAATAAAAAAAGCAATCAACATTGTTATATTTATCCAAAAAAGTCCTGTTGCGCTCTCTAATGGTGTATATCCCGTAACTCTAACCATCCAGGGCCCAGCCCATAAAGTTTGAATTGCAACCATTCCTCCATAATTAAATAAACCAAGAGGAATTGTACTTCTAAAAAACTTATTTTTCCAAACATCTGATAAAGATCCTACATTCTTTCCATCCTTGCTATCTTCACTTTTCCATGAAGGAATAAACAGTAATGTGAAAATTATTATAAGAAATATTACAATAGCTACAGAGCCAAATATCCATCTCCAACCAATAACTGGTAATAAAATTTGAACGGGTAATGTTGAAAAAACAAAACCCATTGAAAGCACCATTAACATCCAAGCATTAGCTCTTTGTTGGTATTCGTCTGCAAACCAAATTCTGTAACCAGTTAAAGGTCCCATTAAACATGCACTAACACCAACTCCAATTAAAATTCTTGATATAAGCAAACCTGAAAAGCTTTGCGCCAAAGCAAAAGCGGCTGTTCCAATAATTGCAATTAATAAAAATGATGAAACGACTTTTTTAGGCCCATGTTTATCAAGTAAATATCCGAGCGGTATTTGCATAGATGCAAATCCTAAAAAATAACCACCAGCTAATAATCCTAGATCACCAGCGGTTAAATTAAACTCTGAAGTTAGTAAAGGAGATAAAGTTGCAGTAATTGCCCTTAAAAGTGCAGATATAAAATATCCACAAGCAAATACAAAAAATATTAGAACCGCTTTTTTAATCGGCAAAATATTTTTTTCCATTTATTTAAATTAAAAGTTTAAAGATATATCACGGTGAATAGAGTTACAACTTGCAACAAATTTAGCCTGTTCTTTTGTTAAACGAGATTGTAATCTTAAACCTATATTATTTTTAATAACCTCATTATATTTTTCAAGTTCTGGCATTAAATTTTGTGCTGCATCTTTTCTCCAATTCACTTCCTTATCATACAAAATAAATGCTTCTGAGCTTGCATCTGATATTTTATTTTCATCTATTTCTTCACTATCAACTAAAGAATATAGATCATCTAATCTATTGGCAAATTCCTCTATACCTGAAATTTCACTTAGTTTTTCAAATAGACTGTCTATAATTGAAATTGAATTTTGATAGTTTTTATTATTAATTTCATACTTTAAATCTTGAATTTCAGATGAAAGTTTTTGTAAATTTTCATGATCTTTAATGAACATAGCAATTTGATCTAGATTATCATATGCCTCGTCTACATTTTTTTTATATCTTTTTGTTTGTGTATTTTTAGCTTTTTGAATAATTTCAAATTCTTTATTTTTAGATGTCCAATTTTCTGGAATTTGTTTTTCTATTTCATCAATTTCTAACTTATAATCTTCAATTCTAAGTTCGATTTTATTTTTTTGAGATAAGTCATCTTTTTCCAAATTTCTAATTTCTGCTTTTGATTTTTCTATTTTTAGTTCTATTTTTCTTATTTTTTTTTGTTTTTTTCTCACAGTGAAATGAAGGTCTCTATAATCTTCAGCAAATAAGTTATAATCTTCCTCGGTTTTTTGAAGTTTTTTAACCAGCGCAAAAGTTCCAAGTGCGTTTTCAAAATGTTCCTCAAAAATATCTAATTTATCATTAGGAAGATCTGAAGGAACCAGCTGCTCAAAACTTTTTATAGCAGCTGTGATTTTTTGCTCATCATTGTTGTAAATATCAAATTTATATTCTTGTAAACAATGTTGAAGCTTAGGATTCATTGGAGGTGGAGCCACATGAGATGTTAAGTATGTTCTAGCGGGTAAATAGTTTACTAAACTTGGATAAAAACCTACGATTCCAAGTCCTATTAACTGTAATACTATGAAAGGAACAACACCTTTCCAAATATTTAGGGTTGTAATAAATTTAGGTGCAACACCTTTTAAATAAAATAAAGCAAAACCAAATGGAGGAGTTAAAAAAGAAGTTTGTAAATTTACCCCAATCATTACCCCCAACCAAATTGCACTAACATTGGCTCCTGTTTCAGCCAATAATATTGGCGCAATAATAGGTACAACAACTACAGCAATTTCTATAAAATCAAGGAAAAAACCTAAAAGAAAAATTACTGCCATTACAACAATAAATTGGATCCAAAATCCACCTGGTAGATCTTGTAAAAAATCCCTTACTAATTCTTCACCTCCAAAAGCCCTAAAACCTGAAGTTAACATCGCTGCTCCCAAAAGAATTATAAATACCATCGAAGTAGTCACACACGTTTCAGTAACAACTTCTTTTAAAACGTTATCAACTTTATAAGACCTCCAAAAGCTCCAAATTATACCTATTAAAAAAATTAAAGTAAAAAAACCTGTTATAAAAATTGCAGTTAAGTTTCTAGTTTCTATGGCTTTAATATTTAAATTATAATTATTTGAAATAAAAAAAATTGGAATTAGAGCTACAACAGATATTAGTAATGGATAATATGCATCCTTTTTACCTTGATGTAGTCGATACCCAGCCATTATAGTTGCTCCTATTGCACCAATAGAACCAGCTTGATTGACAGTAGCTATTCCCATTAATATAGATCCAAGAACTGCAAATATTAATGCAAGTGGTGGAATTATTACCATTATAACTTTCATCCAAAATTTAAAATCAAATTGACCTTTAAATGGAACAGGAGGAGCTGCTCTAGGATTTAATCTTGCATATACAAATACATACAACATATACAAACCAACTAATACTAATCCAGGCAATAATGCTCCAAGAAACATATCACCAGCACTAGTGGAGCCTACTCTGAACTCGCCAGGCATATTAAATTCACCTGTTATTAATTTATAGTCTGCCTGTCTCATTGTATTTGCTACATCAGCAGCACTAGCTAATTGGTCTGCAATAATAATTAAAACAATTGATGGAGGAATTATTTGTCCAAGTGTTCCAGATGAACAAACTATTCCACTCGCGAGACTTCTGTCATATTTATTATTCAACATAGTGGGCAATGAAATTAAACCCATTGCAATAACGGTTGCTCCAACTATTCCTGTGGTTGCTGCAAGTAATGCTCCAACAAAAATTACTGAAATTCCAAGTCCTCCAGGGATAGGACCGAACAATTGACCCATAGTTACCAAAAGATCTTCTGCAATTTTAGATTTTTGCAACATAATCCCCATAAAAATAAATAAAGGTATTGCAATTAAAGTATCGGTTTCTACATCCCAATAATTACTCCTGAAATTTGTAATCCCTGCTGTTAACCATTCTATTGGTCCATCAGTTGCGTAATATGCACCTACATCTCCTTCAAAAAGATATCCAAAGAAAGCTGCAGCACCTATTGAAATGATAGCTGAACCTGGTAATGCAAAAGCAACAGGGAAACCTGATGCCAATGCAACTATCATAATTAAAACAAGTAGAGATAAAAATAAATGTTCCATAGTTTAACTTTTTAAAAGTTTATAACTGCTACTCATAAAATAGCTTGTAAATTGAATTAACATACTGACAGCAAATACAGCTAGATATACTGCCATTAGATAAAGTAAGTATAATCCGTTTGATCCTTGTTGTGTAATTTCAAAGGAAATAACAGGACCATTAATAATACTTGCTTTTCCACCCATTCCTAAAAATAAAACAATAAGGCATAATGGGATTCCTAATAACAAAGATCCCATTGAATTTGTCCAGGCTTTTTTTCTCTCACTAAAACCAGTGTATAAAACATCAACTCTAACGTGACCTTCGTGCATTAATGCATATGCACTAGCAAAAAGATAAAGGGCTGAATACCAGAAACGAACTAAATCACCCTGAAAAGCTTGTTCATATTCAAATATGAATCTTGATACTACAATAAAAAATTCACTAGCAACAACTAGAACAGCTAACCAAATAAAACCTACTGATCTTGTAAAATAACCAATTACAAAAGAAATTAATATTAAAGGAAAATGAACAAAGGTAATTCTAAATGCTGGAATAACTAGTTTAATTTTTAATGTTTCACCAAAAATTGGTTCAACTAATTTTTCTACAACCATAAATGAAATTATTAAATCTGTGATTCCAACAATCAAAACTGCCCAAAAAGATGAACGAATAATATAAGAAGTAAATTCAGTAAGAATTTTTGAGTCAGTTTCTAGAGTTTGTTTAATAGATCTAAATACGTAAAAAATTGCAAATAATATTGAAGCAAAATACAAAAATAATTGTATATAGGCTGTTGTTAATAACGAACCTTCTAAAGAGTTACTTAATTTTTTAAATCCAAATAAACCATGATGAGCAAATAATTTTTTAACACCAGGCCATTCAAACCAAACTGTTAAAACATTGTTAATTAGGAAAATAAAAGTAATAGCTAATATCGAATAACTAAATATTCTAATAATTATCGGCAAATTACTTTTTGAAACCATAAAATAAAATATTTTTGTCTTATTAAAAAAGGGCCCTAAAAAGGGCCCTTAATTTTTAATTTTATCAAACTTTAAGTATTATAGTCCTAAAGCTCTGTTTCTTTGAGCAATGTATGGTGAGTCTGACAAGTTTGTCCAAGCACCGATCTCTTTACGAGCTTTAACAAAAGCTTTATGCGTTCTAGCAGCAAGATCACTGTGTTGTTGAACTTCATCATAAACTTCAGCAGCACCTTTAGCAAAAGCATCATAAACTTTGTCATTAAACTTCTCAAGTTTAACACCATGATCGTTTATTAAACGACCTAATGCTGCACCATTTTTAGCATTGTACTCAGCCATAGTGATTTCGTCAGCCCAAGCACAAGCAGTTTTAATTATCATTTGGTCTGATTTTGTTAAACTTGTAAACCAAGATTTATTAACACCACATGCTAACATCGAACCAGGTTCGTGCATACCTGGATAGTAATAGTACTTAGCAGCTTCATGGAACTTCATAGCTTCGTCATTCCAAGGACCTACCCATTCAGTTGCATCGATTGCACCTGAAACAAGGTTTTCATAAATTTGTCCACCAGGAAGTGAAATTGGAGAACCACCAAGTTTTCCAAGTACTTGTCCTCCTAATCCAGGCATACGCATTTTTAAACCTTTTAGGTCGTTAGCTGATCTAATTTTTTTGTTAAACCAACCACCCATTTGAACTCCAGTGTTACCAGCTATGAAACTTTGAGTACCAAAGTCATCAGTTAGCTCATCCCAAAGTGCTTGTCCTCCACCATGGTGAATCCAAGCATTGATTTCAGAATATGTGAAACCAAATGGGCATGCTGTAAAATATCCAAACGCTGGGTGTTTTTTAACCCAGTAGTAGTCTGCACCGTGATACATTTGTGAGTTACCAGAAGCAACTTCATCAAATGAGTCAAATGCTTTAACTCTTTCATTTGCAGCGTAATAAGTAACTTGTATTCTTCCATCACTCATATCGCTTAGTCTTTTTGCAAGTCTTTGCGCACCAGTTCCTAGACCAGGAAAATCTCTTGGCCAAGTAGCTACCATCGCAGCTTCTACTCTTTCAGCAGCAACTGCTGGAGCAGCTAAAGATGATGCAGCAACAGCGGCAACACCAGTTGCAGCAGCAGCTTTAAAGAACTTACGTCTTGAAGGTGATTTATTAACCTTCAATGATTTTTTTTCTTTAATCATATTTTTTCCCTCTTATTAGTTAATTAACTAATTTTATTTAAGCATATAACCAAGCAAGAGTCATAAAAAAAATACCCAAAATGAACTTAATTACAATTATAGATTGTATATTTAGTTTAGATCAAAAATTTTTCCTGGATTCATTATATTGTTAGGATCCATACTTCTCTTAATAGATTTCATTGCAGGCAAGTTATCAGGATGCTGCTTCAATAAATAATGTTTTTTTTGTAAACCAATACCATGTTCTCCCGTAATTGTTCCCTCTAACTCTAAAGCTTTTTGAATAAGTTTATCACTATAATCTCTTATTAGTTGTTGTTTTTTTTCATCTTTAGGATCATACAAAATAATAGAGTGAAAATTACCATCACCAACATGACCAACCATTGGTGCTATTAGGCCATTTTCTTTAACATGTTTTTCCGCCCAAGAAACACATTCTACAAGCTTTGAAATAGGAACGCATATGTCTGTTGAATATACTTTCATATTATTACCTAGAGCTTTAACTGAATAATAAACATCATGTCTTGCTTTCCACAATTTATTTCTTTCTTCAATAGACTCGGCCCATTTAAAATCACTTCCTCCATTATTTTTAGATAACTCTTCAACAAGTTTTATTGTTTCTTTATTTGATGTTTCACTACCATGAAATTCAAAAAAAAGAGTTGGGGAAGCTTTTACATTTTCTAGTTTTGAATATTTAATACTTATTTCCATTTGATCTTTGTTTAACATTTCAATTCTTGCAACATTTAATCCGTATTGGATTACTTCTTGAGAAGTTAAAACTGCTGAATCTAAATCAGGAAAATAACAAACCGCACTCATAATATTTTCTGGAATTGGAGATAATCTTAATTGTACTTCAGTTATAATTCCTAGTGTTCCTTCTGAACCAATAAATAGATTAGTTAAATTATATCCCGCAGAAGATTTTTTTGCCCTGCCTCCTGTTTTAACTATATCTCCATTTGCTAAAACTACAGTTAAGCCTGATACCACTGTTCTCATTGTTCCATACTTAACTGCCATCGTACCAGATGCTGAGGTAGAAGCCATTCCACCCAATGCAGCATCTGCACCTGGGTCAATTGGAAAAAAAACTCCATCCTCTCTTAAATACTCATTTAGTTGTTTTCTTGTAACATTTGCTTGGACCCTACAATCAAAATCAGCTGCATTAACACTTAAAACTTTATTCATTTTTTCTAAAGAAATTGTAATTCCATTTTCATTTCCTACTACATTTCCTTCAAGAGAGGTACCTGTTCCAAAAGGTACAACGGGAATTTTATGTTCATTACATAATTTCAATATTTTTGAAACTTCATCATTTGTTTCTGGAAAAACTACTGCTTGAGATAAAATTGGATCATATGTATCTTCACCACGAGCATAATTTGCTCTTGTAGACTCAGACATTGAAAATCTACCATTAAATATACTTTTTAATTCTTTTTGTATCTGTTCATTCATTTTTTTAAATAATTTTAAATTATATAATAAATTATACTATATTAACTTACCATTTTTTTGATATTTTCTAGTGCCTTAGAAATATTATCTTGGGAAGCCGCAAAGCTAAATCGCACATAATCTATAGCTTTTTTTCCAAAAGATGTACCTGGCACAATTGCTACCCCAGCTTCATGTAAACATTTTTTTGCAAACTCTTTTCCACTCATTCCAGTTTCTGTAACATTTGGAAAAGCATAAAATGCTCCACCTGGTAAGCTACAATCAATTCCCTTAATACTGTTAAGTCCATCAAAAATTAATTTTCTTCTTTTAGTAAATTTTTCCATCATAAAATTTATGGAGTCATCTGGGCCATCTAGAGCAGCTATTGCTCCATATTGAATTGCTGCATTCACGCACGAGTGATTATTAACGCAAAATTTAATAACATGTTCTACAAGATTTTCTGGCCATACTGACCACCCTAGCCGCCAGCCTGTCATTGAATAAGCTTTGCTCCAGCCATCCAGTACAATTAATCTATCGTATAAAAAAGGGTAATCAAAAAAAGTTGGCATTTTTTTTCCGTCGAATATTTGTCTGCTATAAATTTCATCACTCAATATAGCAACATGAGGAAATTTTTTTAATCCTTCAGCGAGCTGATCTATTTTATTTTTTTCTGTAAAAGCACCTGTCGGATTATTTGGATTATTTAATATTATCAATCGAGTATTTTCGTTTATTAATGATAAAATTTTTTCTGGGTTAATTGAAAAATCTTTATTCTCTAACATATTTATTGGAACTGCTTTTGCTCCAGTATAATTAATCATAGATTCATAAATTGGAAATCCTGGATCTGGATATATTATTTCTGCACCTGGCTCTCCAAACAATGTTATAGCATAATACATTGTTGGTTTTCCTCCAGGCATAATAATAACTCTTTCTGGGTCAATATCTATATTGTAAAGTTTTTTAATTTTTCTAGTCACTGCTTGTCTGCACTCAATTATTCCATTTGGCAAGACGTATCCATGATGACCTTCGTCTAGTGCTTTTTTTGTTGCATCTACTACGTGCTTTGGTGATTTAAAATCAGGTTGGCCAAGACTTAAATGAATTATTTTTTTTCCTTCTGCTTCTAATTTTTTTGCTTCTGCTAAAATTTTAAAAGCTGACTCTGTACCTAGTCTTTCAAGGTTTTTTGCAAGTTTCATAATTTTATTTTTTAAAAATAATTTTTGAACTATTTAATTCTCTTAAATTTTTACAGCCCATTAGTAACATATTTCTCTCAATTTCTTTTTGCATATTTTGCAATGCACGTTCCACACCTACTTGACCTCCTGATGCAAGAGAAAATAAAAACATTTTTCCAAAACTACAAGCTTTTGCGCCTGCTGCAACTGCTTTTAAAACATGAGTCCCTCTTCTAACTCCACCATCTAATATAATTTCTAATTTATCACCAACTGCATCTGAAATTTCTTTAAGTTGATCGAATGGAGATCTTGATCCATCTAATTGTCTCCCGCCGTGATTTGAAAGAAATATTGCAGTACAGCCTATATCGATTGCTTTTTTTGCATCCTCAACTGACATAACTCCTTTTAAAGCAAATGGACCATTCCATTTTTTTATACAATATTCTGCATCTTGCCAGTTCATTCCTGGATCGTACTGTTCGTTAACATATTCTATAACTGATTTAGTTATATTAGTTCCTTTGTCAGTTTTATGCTTAACATTTGAAAGTTCAAATTTTTTATTTGTTAAATAGTTAAAGACCCAGCCTGGTTTTGCTGCAAATTCGAATAAACTTTTGATCGTAAGTTTTGGGGGAGTAGTAAAACCTGTTCTATGATCTCTTTCTCTATTACCGGCCACTATTGTATCGACTGTTAAACACAAACCATCAAAGTTTGCTATTTTACATCTATTAATCAAATCGTCTGTAATAGATTTATCTTTATGAATATAAAGTTGAAATAATTTTGGGCCACTTGAAATATTTGCAATTTCTTCAATTGATGATGTGGCCATAGTAGACATGCCATACATTGTTCCTAATTTTTCAGCTGCTCTTGCTGAAGCCCTATCTCCTTCCGGGTCGTACAATCTTTGCATGGCTGTAGGAGATAAAAAAATTGGCATGCTTATTTTTCTGCCAAAAATTTCTGTTGAAATATCTGGCTTTCCACCACCAGCTAAAACATTCGGAATTAAATCACACTGATTAAATGAATCTGTGTTTCTTTTTAGAGTTATTTCGTCATCTGAACCTCCATCAATATAATGAAAAATTGGAGATGGTAATTTTTTTTTTGCTAATTTTCTAAAATCATCAAAATTGTGACAATCATTTAGATTCATACTTTATCTAAACCTTAAGTTGTTTCTATTTAAATCACTTATCTTTTTACAGCCCATGAGTTTCATATCTCTTTCAAGTTCAGCCTTATACTGTCCTAAAGCTCTTTCAACACCAGCTTGACCAGCTGCAGCTAGTGCATAAAGATAGAGTCTTCCTCCAGAACACGCTTTGGCACCAATAGATAATGCTTTTAGCATATGAGTTCCTCTTTGGAATCCTCCTTCGCAAATGACATCGATCTTATCGCCAACTGCATCTACAATTTCTGCTAATTGATCAAATGGTGATCTTGATCCATCAAGTTGTCTTCCTCCATGATTTGAAACTATTATTCCTGTGCATCCGATATCAACTGCTTTTTTAGCATCTTCAACACTCATCACTCCTTTAAGTGCAAAATGACCTCCCCATTGAGAACATAATTTTTCAGCATCATTCCAATTCATAGATTGATCCAACATAGTAGAAAAATAATTACCAATTGAAGTGTTCGTGCTGGTACCTTCTTTTACATAATCTTGAAGATGTGGTAATTCAAATTTACCTTTTGTTAAATAGTTTATTCCCCACATTGGTTTTGTAGCAAAACTATACAAACTTGATAATGTAAGTTTAGGAGGAGATGTAAAACCAGTCCTAAGATCTCTTTCACGATTTCCTCCCGTTATTGTATCTACTGTTAAAGCTAAAACATCAAATTTTGCTGCCTTTGCTCTTTCCAAGCAAGAATCATTTAAACCTCTATCTTTATGAAAATAAAACTGAAACATTTTTGGTGTACTAATTAATGAAGCTATTTCTTCAACACTTACAGTGGCTAAAGCCGAAACTCCAAACATAGTATTAAATTTCTGAGCTGCTTTACCTACTGCTCTTTCTCCATCATAATGAAAAAGTCTTTGTAAAGCTGTTGGTGCACAATAGAATGGAAGATCTAATTTTTTTCCAAATATAGTAGTTGATAAATCAATATTTTCTACACCTCTTAATACATTTGGAACTAAATCAATGTCATTAAATGAGGAAGTGTTACGTCTATATGTAATCTCATCATCTGCTGCTCCATCAATATAATGAAAAATTGGAGATGGTAATTTTTTTTTAGCTAATTTTCTAAAGTCACTAAAATTGTGACAGTCTTTAAGATTCATTTTTATATTTTAGAACTGTTTAATAAAATTAAACATATAACTATTTGCCCCAGGATTCTTATCCCCAAGACTAGCATTAGATATATGATTATAAGAAAAACCTAATTCACTATTAGAAAAGACATCTAAAGAAAATTGAAGTTCACTTTTGAATTCAATTGCATGTCCCAAATCCTTACCATCGCCTTGTCCATATAGTCCTGGAGTGAATGATGGTATTATATTTAATTTTCCTAAGTTATAATTTGCTTGAATCCCTGTATAAGCATAAGCAGCATTATTTTCTGTTAGCATAAAACCAGTTACAGGAGATATGGTTCCTAAAAAACTTTCTCTTACTAAATTTTCATTTTGATGTTGAAATCCAAATAACGCAGCTCTTTGTCCATCATCACTGAAATCAAACATTCCAGTATAAAAATTTAATTCATGCTCATTAAAATTTTCTTTTTTTTCTTCACTATATGATGGAACTATCAATAGAAATAAAAAAAATAGATTTAATATTATTTTTAATGCTTTCTTCATTTTATATTCAAAATTGCTATATTTTATAATGCTCTAATTAATAAACACTTTTCTAAATATTAATAGACCACCAAAGGTAAATAAAATCAATGGAAATATCCATAGCACTAAGTTTTTTTTATTAAACTCTGGGTCATATACGATCCATTCACCATACTGATTTTTTAAATAATCATAAATTTGTTTTTCAGATTTTCCTTCTTCAATTTTATTTTTAATTAATATTTTTATACTTAATGCAAAATCAGATTGTGAATCATAAACTGACTGTCCTTGACATATTAAGCATCTAAGGTTTTTTGAAATTTTATTAATTAACAAAGAATTATTATTTGCCTGTAATGATTTTTGAAAAGATAAAACTAAAATTAATATTAACAAAAAAAGTTTAGTTAGTTTTATCATTTAGCTATTTTTATAATTTCTAAAATATCATCAGTTTTTAAAGGACCGATATATTTTCTAACAATTTTTGATTTACTATTTACAAGAAAAGTTTCAGGCACTCCATAGGCTCCTAATGCAATGGATATTGTACCGTCTGGGTCAGTCAAAATTTTTACAAAAGGATTTCCAAATTCATTTAAAAATTTAATTGCATTATTTTTTTTATCTTTGTAGTTCAAGCCAACAATATTTATATTTGTTTTTTCTTTTAAATCCATTAACAATGAATGTTCTAATCTACAAGGTGCGCACCACGATGCCCATACATTTAGTAAGGTAAAATTATTATTTTCTATAATATCATTAGAGTTAAATTCATCATTTAAAAATAACTCTTTGCTAGTAAATGTTGTAAAATTTTTATTTTTAGATTCACTTGGTGTATAAAAATTTGGTTTATCTAAACCTAAGTAAAATACTATAAAAATAAAAATAAAAAATAAAAATAAAATTGAATAAAAAATATTTTTTTTCATATATTAATTTCTTCTAAATAAACTAAGTATTCCTCCAAATGATATTAAAAAAGCAGACAACCAAATCCAAATCATAAATGGTTTTGTTTGATATCGAACATTAAAAATTTCTTCTCCTTTTAATAAATTCATAACCATAAATTTGTCAGAAAATACACTTGAAATTATGTCTGCTTCACTAGTTAGTATATTCGGTTGGTTATAAATTCTTATCTCTGGATATAATGAAATGACATTTTCTTTTTCATCTATAATTTCAAAATTCGCAACAACAGATTTGTAATTTTCTTTTTCAAATATTTTAATCTTCGAAAATTTTATCTGTTCTTTTTTAAAAGATATTTCTTGCCCTACTTTCATATTTGCAGAAAATTCATTCGAAAACAAACTATTTATTAAAATACTCAATATAAATAAACTAAATCCAAAGTGAGAAATAACTTGTGAAATATTATATTTTTTTTTAAATAAATCTTCTATCGAAATAAGTAGCAAATATATTGCAGCTCCTCCTAAAAGTGATGTAAATAAAATTTCAGATGATGTTTTTTTAATTAAATAAAAGGATAAAATTAAACATATTAAAAATAAAATAATTCTTAAATATTTTATTCCTCTATAATTATCTTTAATCCAGTTTAATTTCGGTCCTATTGTCATAAAAATTAAAAATATAGCCACAAAAGGAATTAATAATTTATTAAAAAATGGAGGACCTATTGAAATTTTTTCATTAATTAAAACCTCTAAAAATATTGGATAGATAGTTCCAATTAAAACAACAGATAAAAAATACATCATAAACCAATTATTAATTAAAATTGAAGTTTCTTTACTTATTAAAAAAAATTCTTTTTGTGAATTATTGTCTTTATCTTGATAGATAAAAAATAAAATTAAAGACAAGAGAATTAAGACAAATAAAAAAAATAATATAAATACTCCTCTTTTAGGGTCATTTGCAAAAGTGTGTACTGAATTTAAAATACCCGATCTAACTAAAAAAGTGCCGCTCATACTTAATGTAAATGTTGCAATAGATAGTACTACTGTCCAAGACTTAAGAAGATTTCTCTTTTCTAACACTATAATTGTGTGAATAAGTGCAGTTAAGCATAACCATGGCATCAAAGAAACATTTTCTACTGGATCCCAAAACCAGAAGCCACCCCATCCTAATTCATAATAAGCCCAAACAGATCCTAATAAAATTCCAATTGTTAAAAAAACCCATGAAATAAGAATCCATTTTTTTATATGTGCTGCCCATTCACTATTAATATTATTTTCAACTAATGATGCTAATGATGCAGAAAAAATTATAGATGATCCAACATAACCCAAATATAAAATTGGAGGATGAATTGCTAAAGCAGGATCTTGTAAAATTGGATTTAAACCAAGGCCTTCATTTGGAATTGGAAATAAAAAATTAAATGGATTCGAAGTTAAAAGTAAAAATAAAAAAAAACCACATATAATAATTTGTTGAAAAAAAATAGAGAGTAATCTGTATTTAGTTGGTTGTTTTTTTGAAAAAACAATAAATAAAAAGATGAATAATGTTAAAACAAGCAACCAAAGCAATAAACTTCCCTCATGATTTCCCCATGTACCAGTAATTTTATAAAATATAGGCTTTGTTGTATGTGAATTATTATAAACAGTTTCATTACTAAAATCTGAAATAACAAAAGAATAAACTAATGAAATAAAACTTATCACAACAGTAAAAAGCTGTAGAAATAAAATTGAAAAAACATTTTGATTTATTTGTTTATTATTTTTTCTAAAACAAAAAAGTGAGTAAATAAGTAAACTAATTGATAATATAAAACCTAATACAAGTGAATAATATCCTATGTGACTTGAAATCACTTATTTTTCTCCAAAGCTTCTTTTACTTCAGGAGGCATATAATTTTCATCATGTTTAGCCAAAATTTTTTTTGCTTTTAAAAAACTACGATCACTTAAATAACCTTCTGCAACTACTCCCTTTCCTTCTGAAAATAAATTTGGTATAGCGCCCGAATAATTGACATTTATCTCATTTTTAAAATCAGTTATTACAAAACTAACTTCGTTTTGGCTTAATTTTATTGTTTCTTCTTTTACCATTCCTCCAACTCTAACTCTTTTTGTATTATCAATTTTAGATAAATTTTTAATTTCTGTTGGAGAAATGAAATAAACAACATTTTCTTCTAATGATTTTAGGATTAAGAAAACAGATAAAACTACAATTAAAAAAATAAATGATAAAAAAAATAACCTTAATTTAACTTTTTTACCATACATGACTAGTTAAAGTTAAATTTTTGAAGTTAAATTACTTGCTAAAATTCCTTTGTATGCTTCTTGTGCTCTAACAGCTTGTTTCTTTTCAGAAGTTAAAGTTAAATATTTAGCATCAAATTTAATTTTCTCTTTAACAAGCTGAACTTTAATTACAGTGTATAGAACTGAGAAACTTATCAATGTAAATGTAAATGCAGACCAAACATAAATCCCATAACCATTCATTGAAATAATATCATTAATCATAATCTATCTAGTCCTTTATTTTTAATTTTTATCAGTTCTGTATTATATTTCATCAAAAAAATCAGGATAGAAAATAGTGCAAATGCCGCAGTCATTATGCCCAAAGGAATCATCATAGAAGTATGTATTGAAGTTTTTGAGAAAACACTTATCGAAGCAGGCTGATGTAGTGTTGACCACCAATCAACTGAATACTTAATAATTGGAACATTTATAGCTCCTAATAGTGCAATCAAAGAAGTTATTCTATCAACTTTTTCTGTGTTGTCATAAATTCTCCAAGCCAAGATATATATAATATAAAACAAAGCCAAAATTAGCATTGATGTAATTCTTGCATCCCAAACCCACCAAGTTCCCCAAGTTGGTTTGCCCCAAATAGAACCTGTCACCAAAGCAATTATATTAAAGACTAAGCCTGCTGGGGCTAAACTTTTTGCAATTAATACAAAAGATTTAATTTTAAAAATTATTATTGAAAAAGATAAAATTGCAATAACTGAAAAAGTACCTAGAGATATCCACGCAGAAGGTACATGGACATACATAATTCTTACTGAATGACCTTGTATGTAATCTTCTGGAGAAATTATAAGCGCTTCTAATAATCCAATTGAAATTACAATAATAAAAATTAATAAAACATATTTTGGAGCTTTAGAGGTTATTGAAAAAATCTTATTCGGCTCAAAATTTTTTAACATATAAGACTTATATCTATAAAAATTTATTTTGTTGAATAATTTTTAGGATAATTCCGATCAAGAATACTATAGAGGGAGATAAATAAGGGATAAAAAAGTATCCTTGATCAGAATATAGTTGTTTATAAACTTTATATATGTCTAAGTTTTGAACTAATTGTGTTTGAATATTGACTATCTATTAGTTTGAGGGCTTAAAATATGTAGAGCCTTTTCTGCCAGAAAATATTTCATTTATTAGAGGGTGTTTTATGGGCTCTTCTGAATCATCTACTAACAAGTTTTGCTCTGATACATAAGCTTCATAGGTAACCTCATCGTTTTCAGCTAGAAGATGGTAAAAAGGCTGATCTTTCTTTGGTCTAACATTTTTTGGTATTGATTGATACCACTCTTCAGAATTATTAAATTCGAAATCTACATCATAAATTACACCTCTAAAGTCGAAGTGTTTATGTTTTACTATATCTCCAATTGAGAATTTTGCTTTTTGTGTACTCACTACCTTAAATATGGATATTTAAATAAAAAAATCAATAAAAAAATTTCAAAGTTTTTTTATTCTGTTAATATATTTCTTGTGAACAAATCATTTCTCAAATTTATCACTGATTTTGGACCTTTATTAGTTTTTTTTAGTTTTTATTACAAAAATGAAAAAGATTTAACTGTGGCAATTCCTCCATTTATAGTTGCAACTTTAATTGCCTTAGTTGTTGTTTGGATTTTGGAAAAAAAAATCCCTATGGTACCTTTGCTTGGTGGAATATTTATTACTTTATTTGGTGGCCTAACTATATATTTTGACAACCCTATTTTTATTTATGTTAAACCAACAATTATAAATATATTATTTGGTATAGCACTTTTATTTGGAAAATTTTTTTCGAATGAGCCAATTTTAAAAAAAATGCTTGGTAAATCATTACAATTAACTGATGAGGGATGGAAAATCCTAAACTTAAGGTGGGTATATTTCTTTTTTGGGTTAGCGTTGCTAAATGAAATTATTTGGCGAACACAATCAGAAGAGTTTTGGGTAAATTTTAAAGTCTGGGGAATATTGCCTTTAACAATTATTTTTACTGCATTTCAAATATCAATAATTAATAAATATAAATTAGATGAATAGAAACCTAAAACTAGTAATTAATAATATTTATTCAGAAAAAAATTCTCAATATTTTTTTGAAAAATATGAATTAAAAATTATTTTAGACCTCTATGCAAAAATGGTCTCGGAAGGCTCTTGGAAGGATTATGGATTAAATATTTCAAGTAAACAAGTGGGCTTTTGTGTGTTTAAAAATGCTACTGAAAACGCAATGTATAAAATTTGTAAAAATTTTAAACCTATTAATAAAAATTTAAAATATTTGATTACAGATTCGAAAGATAAAATATTAAAAAATTCTAGCGAGTTAAAAATTTTACTAAAAAATATTAATTGGAAAAAATTGTAAAATTATCTTCTTTGACCAAAAAGTCTTAGCAACATTATAAATAGATTTATAAAGTCCAGGTAAAGAGTTAAAGCTCCCATAACAGCTTTCTTACCCATTAACTCCCCTGTATCTGAAGCCGCATACATATTTTTAATTTTTTGAGTATCATATGCAGTTAGGCCTACAAAAATTAATACTCCTAAAATTGAAATTACGAAGTGCATCATTGAAGATTTTAGAAATATATTAACCAAAGATGCAATGATTATTCCAATTAAACCCATCATCAAAAAAGAACCTAGCTTTGTTAAGTCTCTCTTAGTTGTGTATCCATAAATACTCATAGTACCAAAGGTAGCAGAAGTTATAAAAAATACTCTTGCAACACTAACTCCTGTGTATACTAATAATATCCATGAAAGGGATAAGCCCATAAGAGCAGCAAATATCCAGAAAACTGATTGAGCTTTAGCTGCACTCATTTTATTTATACCAAAGCTCATGTACAAAACGATTCCTAGAGGTGCAAGCATAACAATCCATTTTAAACCCGAAAAGAATAAGGTATTTCCAAAGCTAGTAAATTCAGTTATAGCTCCAGAAGCATCTGTTACTACCGACATCTTAAATGAAATAAGAGCTATAATTCCAGTTAGTAATACTCCAGTTGCCATGTAATTATATACTTTTAGCATGTAGGCTCTTAAGCCCTCATCCATAACTACAGTAGATTGAGTGGTTGCTTTTACTTTGTTAAATATATTTTGCTTATTAAATTCCATACCATTTATATAATAGCCTTTTACTATTTATTCAAGATATCATAAAAACCTTAAAAAATATTTAATATTTGATGAATTATAGAAAATTAGGCAATACAGATCTTGACGTTAGTACAATTTGTTTAGGAACAATGACTTGGGGAGAACAAAATACTCAAGAAGAGGGTTTTGAACAAATGGATTATGCATTAGATCATGGAGTAAATTTTTGGGATACAGCCGAATTATATGCGGTTCCTCCTAAAGAAAAAACTTTTGGTCATACAGAAAAAATTATGGGTAATTGGTTTCAAAAAACAAAAAAGAGAGACAAGGTAATTTTAGCTACAAAAGTTGCTGGACCGTCGAGGGAATATTTAAGAGGTGGTGAAAATAACTATGGAATTGAAAAAATGACGGAAGCTTTAAATGGTAGTTTGAAAAGACTACAAACAGATTACATTGACTTATACCAACTCCACTGGCCTGAAAGAAATACTAACATGTTTGGTAGATTGGGTTATGAACACAAAGAAGAAGGCGATTGGAATAAATTCGAGAATGTTTTGGGAAATTTACAAAAATTTATTAAAGAAGGAAAAATTAGAGAAATAGGTTTATCAAATGAAACTCCTTGGGGTGTTTCAAAATATCTTGAACTTAATAAAGAAAAAAATCTACCTAGAATGATGTCTATTCAAAATCCCTATAGCTTATTGAATAGAACATATGAAATCGGTCTTGCAGAAGTTTCTATAAGAGAACAGATTGGTTTATTAGCATATTCTCCTTTAGCAAGTGGATACTTAAGTGGAAAATATAGAAACGAAACATATCCAAAAGGATCTAGAATGGAGAGAGATTGGGAATTTTGGAAATATAGATATAATACTCCTAATTTGAAAGATGCAGTTGAAGAATATTACAAAATAAGTGAAAAATATAATCTTAATATGAGTCAAATGTCATTAAAGTTTTGTGAATTACAACCTTTTATGACAAGTGTCATTATTGGAGCCACGACAATGGAGCAGTTGAAAACTGATATAGAAAGTGTAAATGTAAATTTAAGCGATGAAGTTATTAAAGAAATTAATGAAGTACAAAAAGTTTATCCAAACCCATGTCCATAATTAACAAAAAAATTATATTTTTTTTAAGTATTTTTATTTTTTCAATAAACTATGTTTCCGCTGAAGAGTTAAAAAAAATTAGTAAGTCTAAAGACTGGGAAACATTAGTTTTAATTAAAGATGATGGATTAACTTGTTTTGCTCAAACTAAACCTGTTTTACAATCTCCTAAGGCAAATAAAAGAGAAGCAAGACTTTTTGTATCATTCAGGCCAAATGATAAAGTTACTGATGAAATTAGTATAACATCTGGTTATGAATTTAATTCCCAGAATTCAATATTAGCAACATCCGGAAAAAAAAAATATAAATTTGATATTGCTCAAGACGGGTTTGCATGGATTTCGAGTAATAAAGTTGAAAAAAAAATGATCAATACTATGAAAAAAGGCTCTAGAATAATGATAACTGCTTACAATAAATCTGGATCTCAAACAATTGACCACTATTC
The DNA here is from genome assembly GCA_902529715.1 of uncultured Pelagibacteraceae bacterium. Taxonomy (GTDB): domain Bacteria; phylum Pseudomonadota; class Alphaproteobacteria; order Pelagibacterales; family Pelagibacteraceae; genus Pelagibacter. Next base: position 28,547 of record CABZXL010000003.1, read on the forward strand.
ATTATTAGGTTTTACAAAAGCCTATAATACTGCAAAAAAAAGTTGCACATAATTTTTAATGAAATTAAGTAAAAGAATTGTGCTCGCTTATTCAGGTGGGTTGGATACCTCAATTATTTTAAAATGGCTTCAAGAAAATTATAAAGCTGAAGTTATTGCTTATACAGCTGATATCGGCCAAAAAATCGATAGAAAAAAAATAATTAAAAATGCAAAAAAGCTAGGAGTAAAAAAAATAATAATAAAAGATTTAAAAGATATTTTTGTCAAAGATTACGTCTTTCCAATGATAAGAGGTCATGCAATTTATGAAGGTGTTTATTTATTGGGAACATCAATTGCAAGACCATTGATTGCAAAAGATCAAATAAGAATTGCAAAAAAATTTAAAGCATATGCAGTTTCGCATGGATCAACAGGTAAAGGAAATGATCAAGTAAGATTCGAACTTGGTTACCATTACTTTGGACCAAAAATAAAAATTATAGCTCCTTGGAGAATTTGGAAACTTAAATCCAGAACCGACTTAATTAATTATGCAAAAAAATATGGAATACCAATTCCAAAGGATAAAAAGGGTGCACCACCATTTTCAGTAGATGATAATTTGTTTCACACATCAACTGAAGGAAAAGCTTTAGAGAATCCAAAAAATTCAGCTCCTGAATTTATTTTTCAAAGAACAACTTCTCCAGAAAAAGCACCAAATAAAGCCTCCTATGTAACAATAGGATTTAAAAATGGAGACCCTGTAACTATTAATGGTAAAAAATTATCTCCTTCAAAACTTTTGGAAAGTCTCAACCATCTAGCTGGTCAAAATGGAATTGGAAGAGTTGATCTTGTTGAAAATAGATTTATTGGAATAAAATCAAGAGGTGTTTATGAAACTCCCGGTGGAACTTTATTGATCAATGCTCATAGAGCAATTGAATCTGTTACGTTAGATAAAGAAACTATGCATAAAAAAGATGAAATAATGCCTAAATATGCAGAACTCATTTACAATGGTTATTGGTATTCTAAAACGAGATTTAAACTTCAAAAAATTGTCGATCAAAAAAGAAACAAAGTCAATGGGTCTGTTAAACTTAAACTATACAAAGGTAATATTACAATTGTATCTAGACAAACTAAAAGTAATGCTTATTCAATGAAAAAAGTTTCGTTTGAAGAAAATAAAACATTTAATAAATCAAATGTTGAGAGATTTATTAATTTCCATAAAAAAAATTTAAAATAAAATATTATTCTTTATTTTTGGCAACTTCACGAGGATCTGGTATTTCTCCAAAAGAATATCTTATTACATGAATTATTACCCAGCCCAAAGCCATTGATGTTAAAATATAGTAAATAAAAGCTAAAGACTCGTTTTGAGCAAAATCTTTTAGATCTGCTCCCCAATAAATTATATTCCAAAAGAAAAAAAAGAATAATTCATAAATAATTATAATTTTAAACATAGTTTTAAATCTTAGTTACTAAGATGATGTAGTGACCTGTAACCTAATTGAAAGTTATTAATCTTTGTTTTTTGTCGCAGTCTAAAGATTATATGACAAAGTAAATTTCCTGCGACAAAACAATCAAAGATCAAAATTATCAATTAAAATACTTAATCTAGTTAATGAAAGAAAAAAAAAAGAAAAAAAATTCTATTTCATCAATATTTGTCAGGAAATATATTTACTATTATTATGCTTTTTTTTGGTTAATCCTAATTTCTTATCTGCTTATAAAGTAATATAATATGTATTTTGAACCGTCTAGAAAAGCGGCAATTAAACAATTAAATAATTTTATTGAAGAAAATCTTATAGAATATTCTAAACAAAGAAACTTTGATTATGGACCAAATCAAAGAACAAATACTTCGTGTCTATCACCATATGTATCGCATGGCATAATCAGTGAAAAAGAAATTATTGATAAATCCTTAAAAAAAAACTCATTCATAAAAAATGAAAAATTTATTCAAGAAGTTTTATGGAGAATTTATTGGAAGGGGTGGCTAGAATTAAGGCCGAATGTTTGGTCAGATTATTTAGAAGATTTAAAAAAAATAAAAGAAAATTTCGAAGATAATGAAAACTATTTAAATGCGATTAGTGGTAAAACAAATATTGAATGCTTTAATTATTGGGTAAATGAGCTCAAAAATCATAACTATCTTCATAATCATGCAAGAATGTGGTTTGCAAGTATTTGGATATTTACTCTTGGTTTGCCTTGGCAATTAGGTGCTGAATTTTTTATGAAATATCTTTTTGATGGAGACTGTGCATCTAATACTTTGGGCTGGAGATGGGTTGCAGGAGTTCAAACAAAAGGTAAAAATTATGTTGCTTCGGAGTGGAATATAAAAAAGTTCACCAATAATAGATTTGACAATATTAAACTTAATGAAAACCCAGTTCCAATAGAAGATGATAGAAATTATACGATTTTGAATAATGATTTTCTAAATGCAAATTTATCTGAGAATCAGCATCTGTTAATATTTGAAAATAATATGTCCTTCGAGCAATCTAACTTTAACTATCAATCATTTAAAAATATTTATTTTGTTTTTAATGGAAATGAATCTAGGCAAATAAAATTAGACGAAAAAGTTCTCAACTTTAAAAGGTCTCTTATAAATAATCAAATTGAAGATTTAAAAAATAAATCATTATATTGTAAAATGATTAATGTTGAAGATTTAAAAAATATGAAAGAAAATTTATTGGCTTTATATCCATCCGTTGGAGAAAATCTTGATTACATCAATTCAAATAATCTTAAAAATATTTCTTTTTTATACAGAAAAATTGACCAGTACTCTTGGAAATATTGCAATAAAGGTTTTTTCAATTTTAAAAATTATATACCAAAAATAATTCAGGAATTTATTTAGAAGAGCATCTTTTAGAACAGTATTTTACTCGATCCCAGTTTAATTTCCATTTTTTTCTCCAAACAAATGATTTTTTGCAAACTAGACAGATTTTAGAGGGCAAATTTTGCTTTTTCATTTAAGTTGATTTTTATTTTTTAAAAATAAAAAGTATGCAACGAATTCATAAACATAGTGAAAAAGAAAAAAAAGAGGTTTTATCGAAAATACTTTTGCTAAAAAATTATATTTTGGAATCTTTGACCAAATGATTAAAAAAGCTTTAGCTCCCCCTATCACCTTTCCATCTTCGATAACATGAAGCCTTCTTAAAAGTTCTTCTTGTGATTTAGATGTCAATTTTAAAGCTTCTTCATTATTTGTAATATCAACCCATTCTAAATTACTATCAGCAATTTTTTTGTAGTGATTTATCTCTAGTCTACAAACGCTACAAGAATTATTAAAAAAAACTTTAATTACCATATGTATTTTTATTTATGAATTTTTCAGCTTCTAATAATATTAATTTTTTTCTATCAAGTTTCATTTTATCAAAAATTCTTACCATCATTGAAAGTCTAGGATTTTTTAAAAAGAAGGATCTATTTCTATTTATAAATCTCCAGTACAATCCATCCATAGTGTTGCACCAATCACCTTTTTTAAAATCCATCATTTTCATAAAATAACTTGATCCGCATATATATGGTTTTGTTGCAAAAATTCCTCCATCACTAAATAAACCCATTCCATAAACATTTGGTACCATCACCCAATCAGATGAGTCTACAAACATTTCCATAAACCATTTGTAAACAGCTTTGGGTTTTAACTCGCATAAGTTCATTATATTTGAGAGTATCATTAATCTTTCAATATGATGTGACCAGCCATGGTGTAATGAATTCTTAATTGCATAATCTAAAGGAGGTAAACCTGTTGTACCTTCATACCATGAGTTTTTCATCCTTCTATTTTGTTTAAAAAAATTTCTTGTCTCCATTTCATCACTATATTTTTGATAAACTCCTCTCATAAACTCTCTCCAACCAATGACCTGCCTTACATATCCCTCTAGAGAATTTAGTCTAATTTTATTTTTTTTATGAAATTCTAAAATTTTAGAAATTATAAATTCAGGAGTTATAAGACCTAAATTAATATATGGACTTAGTGCACTATGAAATAGAATATTATTTTCTTGATGAACTGCATCCTCATAATCGCCAAATAAATTTGATTTTTCTTTTATGAAAAAATTTAAGAGTTTAACAACATCATTGTACTCGGTTGCAAACCAAAAATTTTTGGTATTACCTGGATGATCCTTGAACATTTTTTCAATAATAGGTTTCAAATGCTTTGTATGTTTTGTTTCTGTTATATTTGGAAATTTTGGAACCTTTATATTTTTTGGAAGTTTTTTTCTATTATCTTCATCAAAGCTCCATTTGCCTCCTTCAGGATTTCCATCTTTCTTCATTAAAATATTTAATTTTTGTCTTGTTCCTTTATAAAAAGTTGCCATGAAAGGTCTTTTATTTTTTGATAAGTAATCATTAAATTCTTCTCTAGAATTTAAAAACATCGGTGATTTAATTTTATTCCATATTAGATCATTTTTTTTAAAAAAATTTTGTAGCTTTTTTTCAAAAAACTTATCTTCAATTTCAAAACTTGTAATTTCTTTAATTTTTTTTGACTTAATGATTTTTTTAACTTTTTCCAAATAATCTTTTTTGAAATCACTTGAATCAATTTTAGTATATTCAACTTTAAATTTATTTTTTTTCAAGTAATCTGCGTGTGATCTCATTGATGATAAAAATAGTAAAATTTTTAATTTGTGATGTTTTTCATAAGTGCATAATTGATAATCTTCAGCCATAAAAAAAATATGGTCATCTTTAAAACTATTTAAATGTTGAATTGGAAATAGTTGGTTTCCCAATATAAAAAATAACTTCATTAGAAAGTTATAGGTTAAATAATTAAAAAATTAATTAGATCTTTTGAAGCACTCAATAGTATTTTTAAGAAGACAAGCGATTGTCATTGGGCCAACACCGCCAGGGACAGGTGTTAAAGCTTTTGCAACTTTTGAAACTTCATCAAATGCGACATCACCCACTATTCCATTTTCTGTTTTATTTATTCCAACATCAATAACTATTGCGTCTTTTTTAACCCAATCTCCTCTTACAAGCTCAGGTATTCCAACTGCAGCAACTATAATATCGCCTTTTAAGCACTCACCTTTTAAATCTTTTGTTTTTGAATGAGTAATTGTTACGGTACAATTTTCTTTTAATAAAAGTTGCGTCATTGGTTTTCCATTTAAATTTGATCTTCCAACAACAACTGCTTTTTTTCCACTTAAATTTGGTTCAATTTTTTTTATCATCAAATAACACCCAAGTGGTGTACACGGAATTGAACTTTCATAACCTGAGGATAGGTTTCCAACATTCATTGGATGAAATCCATCAACATCTTTGCTTGGTAAAATTGTCTCAATAACCTTTTGCTTATCTATATGTTTTGGCAAAGGAAGTTGTACTAAAATGCCAGATACAGTTTCATCTTTATTAAGTTCTTCAATTTTATTTAAAACCGTTTTTTCCTCAACTGAATCTGGATATTTAATTACTTCTGATTTTAAACCTACCTCATTCGCTGATTTTTCTTTATTCCTGACATAGATTTGACTTGGGGCATCTTCTCCAATCAAAATTACAGTTAATCCAGGAACTTTATTATATTTGGATTTTAATTCAAAAACTTCTTTCTTTAGCTCTTCTCTTAATTCTGCTGATATTTTTTTTCCGTCTATTAAAATCATGGATTAGTTAAATATTATTGGTGCTACGTAAAGCTTCATACACATTTCTATAAACCAGATCAACAAAAGAAGTATTATTGGTGAAATATCAAAAGCACCTAGATTAGGTAAAAATCTTCTAATTCTGTTCAAAATAGGGTCGGTTAAACGATATGTAAATTCTAATATTGAATAAACAAATCTATTTGATGTATTTAAAACGTTAAAAGCTATCAACCAACTTATAACTACATTTGCAATAACAACATAAGTATAAATTTTTAAAACTTGAAGCACTAAATAAAAAATAGCAATCATTTCTTCTCAACATAAATAGACTGACTAGGAAATGCAAATGATGCACCATTTTTTTCAACAATTTGTTTAATTTGAATTGCCAATCTTTCCTTAACAGCCAACCACTCATCCCAATCATCTGTTTTTGTAAAACAACGAATATACATATCAATTGAACTGTCTGCAAACTTATCAACCCTAACCGCATATCCAAGTTCAGGTTTATAATCTTCATTTTTTTTTATATAATCTTCAATTTCATTTCTAATTGTTTTGAGTTGATCAACTGTTGAATCGTATTGTAAATTAATTATCCAACTAATAATCCAATTGGTTGTTTGGCTTACATTTATTACAGCATTTTCAGCAAATTGAAAATTTGGAATTATTGCAATTGATTTATCAAATTTTCTTATAACGGTTGATCTAAATCCAATTTTTTCTACAATTCCTTCAATTATTCCTTCAACTAAAATCCAATCTCCAATTTTAAATCTTTTTTCAACTAATACTAATATTCCTGAAATTAAATTTTTAAATAAATCCTGTGCACCCAATGCAACAGCAACACCAAATAAACCTAAACCTGCAATAATTGGTCCAATTTTTATACCCCATAATTCAAGAACCGCGGCTATACCTAAAATAAAAATTAATACTTTTAATGACTTAATAATCCAACCAATAAGTTCTCTTGTTAAAATTTTATTTAAACCACTTAATACATAAGAAACTGGCTCTATAATTTGATGCATAACCCAAAAAATAAAAATGGTTATTAGAGTTCTATTAATTGTATCCACAATTTCTCTGCTCTCTGCAGAAAAAGACATGTAATAACTCGCAATAAAAAAACCGATAACTATAGGCAAAAATCTAGCTGGCCCTTCCATTGCAGAAACAAAAGAGTCATCAAATTTATTTGTTGTTTTCTTTGCTATATTTTCTAATCTTTTAATAATAACTTTACTGATGATGCCTCTAAATATTAAAAAAAGAAAAAATATTCCAACACCAATTAATATCTGAAGAATATCAACACCCAAAATTCCTCTTTCCCAGACAGAAAGAAAAAGTGATTTAAAATTATTAAATAGTTCCATTTTTAAATTTTATATAGCAAAAATTCTTCTTCTCCAGGACTAAAAATAAAAATTTTTTTCCACTTAATTTTATTTAGTACTGACGAGGATTTTTCGCTTATACACATTAAATTGGTGTTCATCCAAAAATCATTTAATTTGTAACTATTTATTAATTTTAGGAAACTCAAAGCACTATTTTGGGAATAAACATAGACTACATCTGGCATGTTTGATCTTAATTTTTCTATAAATTTTTCGTCTAATTGATAATTAGGTTTTGAGGTGTAGTTAATAATTCTTTGCACATTGTATCCGAGTGATAATAAATTTTTATCAAGGTCATTTGAAATAATTTCTCCACTCACATAAAGCATTTTTCCTAAAGAAGAATTAAAATTTTGTAATATTAACTCTTTTAAATTTCTTACATTTCCTCCGGCTGTTATTACATTTTGAAATCCAAGACTAAGTGCTTTTTTCTCCGTTGCACTTCCAACACAAAAACAAATAATTTTTTTGTCAATCAGTTTTGTATCTAAAAATTTTAATGCATTAGCACTTGTAAAAATTATTGCTTTATAATCTAAAAAATTTATTTTTTCATATTCAACTTTTTCAATTTGAATAACTGGCATATGTGAAACGTTATGTCCAAGATCTCTAAATTTTAATATTAACTCCTCACTATCTTCCAAAGGTCTTGTAAACAAAATATGCATACTATTTTTTATAACTCCCCTTAGATTGACTTTTTAAATTTTCTCCAATTTCTATTCCTAGTTCTGCTGCATGTTTTATATCTTTGGAAGACTTACAATAAAATCTTTCTTTTCCGTCTAAAGAAAAAAGTTCTCCTTCTAGTGTTATATTTTCATTATTTATAATTGATATTGCACCAACTGCAGTTTCGCAGTCTCCTTCTAAAACTTTAAGAACATTTCTTTCGGCTTGAGAGCTTTTAAAAGTTTTTAAATCATTTATTTTTTTTAAAAGATTTTTTATAAAATCATCATCACTTTTACATTGCAATGCTATAACTCCTTGCCCAGCACTTGGAATAATTTCATCAATAGAAAAAATTTCAGAAATGTGCTCGTCTAAATTTAAAGAATTAATACCAGCATAAGACAATATTACTGCGTCATATAAATTTTCATTTAATTTATTTATCCTAGTGTCAACATTGCCTCTAATTAATTTATAATTCAAATCATTTCTTTTATTTTTTAGCTGAAATTCTCTTCTAAAAGATGAAGTTCCTATTATTGAATTTTTTTTCAAATCTTTAAATTTTATTTTATTTTTAGAAATTAATACTTCTCTAGGATCATTTCTTTCTAAAAAACAATTAGTTATTAATCCCTCAGTTTCATCTGATGGCATATCCTTTAAAGCATGCACCGCAATGTCAATTTTATTTTCTAATAATTCTTTTTCTATTTTTTTTGAAAAAAGTCCCTTACCTCCTATTTCAGAAAGTCTATCTTTTTGATTTAAATCTCCTGCAGTAGTAATTTTTTTTATTTCAACACTCTCAATATTTAATTCTTTAGATGTTTTTAAAATTTTTTCTTTTGCTTTTTCAGCATATATTAAAGCTAATTTACTACCTCTTGATCCAATAATAATTTTTTTGCTTTTCATTAAATTAATTTATACTCCATCTTTATATTTAGAATTTTAAATTAATAAAAACTAATTTATGTCAAAAAAACCAGTAATTCTTGGAATAGAGTCTAGTTGTGACGAAACTGCAGTGGCTTTAATTAGAGAAAATAAGGAAGGTGAACCAGAAATTTTATCTAATGTAATTTCAAGCCAAGTAGATATTCATAAAGAATTTGGAGGAGTGGTTCCTGAACTTGCTGCCAGAGCACATATAGAAAAAATTGATTTAATTGCTAAAAAAGCATTAGATGAAAGCGGAATTAATTTAAATGAAGTAGATGCAGTTGCTGCAACCGCTGGCCCAGGTTTAGTTGTTTGTTTATCTGTTGGACTAAACTTTGGTAAAGCTCTTTCGATATGTTTAAAAAAACCATTTATTGCAATTAACCATTTGGAAGGGCACGCATTAAGTCCTAAACTAAATTCAAAAATAAATTATCCTTACCTTCTGCTTCTTATCTCTGGAGGACATACTCAATATTTGTGCGTTGAAGAACTTGGAAAATATAAAAGACTTGGAACAACTATTGATGACGCAGTCGGAGAAGCATTTGATAAAACTGCAAAGTTACTTGGTATTGAATTCCCTGGAGGACCTAAAATTGAAGAATTTTCTAAAAAAGGAGATCCAACAAAATTTGATTTACCAAAACCAATAATTAATAAAGGGGGTTGTAACTTATCTTTTGCAGGACTTAAAACAGCTATTCTTAGAATTACAAAAAAAATAAAAACAGAACAAGATAAATATGATCTTGCTGCTTCATTTCAAAAAACAATTGAAGAAATATTATATAAAAAAACTAAAATTGCTTTCGCAGAATTTAAAAAAATTTATGGAAACAAAAATAATTTATTTGTTATTGCTGGAGGAGTTGCTTCAAATAAAAAAATTAGAGATCGTTTAAATTTATTAAGTAAAGAAGAAAATTTTGAAACAATTTTTCCACCTATAGATTTATGTAGTGATAATGCTGCAATGATTGCATTGGTTGGTTTAGAAAAATTTAAAAAAAACCAATTTAATAATTTAGATTTTCCAGCAAAACCTAGGTGGCAATTAGATGAAAACGCCATTTTTTTAAAAGGAGCTGGTGTAAAAATTTAATTAAAAATCAAGATAGATATTAATAGAATGAAATTAATGATGACAATAATTTATGCTGATATCTCCAATTACCAAGTATATTAAAAGACATTGCGCATTCATAAGTACATTTACATTTTGATTTAATTATAAAATTTTTGATTTCTTTATTTTTTTCTGTATTCCAGAGTTTTAAAAAATCCATATCAAAATCTCTTAGGTCTCCAATTAGTTTATCTTCAAGTATTTCACAAGGATAAACTTTTCCATCTGGGGTTATAACGCCAAATAATGAAGATGCATGGCATGGGCTTATATAGTTATTATTTTTATAAATTTTCTTTATTAAATCCCAAGAAATTTCATCCTTTTTATTATGAATTTTACCTTGAATTGTATTTGCATAGTTTACTATTTTTTTCTGTTTCTGATATTCTTTTATTTTATTAGTAAGCCAGTCGTAGGCATTCAAAATTTGTTCAACTTTTTCTTTAGGTCTAGTATAAACACCCTCGTCTCTAACAAGACAACATTTAATAGAGTCAATTTTACAATCTTCAGTAAAATAATAAAAAATTTCTTTTATATTTGAACAATTTTCATGTGTAACTGTAATACTTACTGAAGCATTTATATTTGGATTATTTAACTTTTTAATTATTTCATAGCTTTTAATACAATCGTTAAATAGATTTTTTATTTTTCTTACCGCATTGTGTTTTTCAGGAAGATCATCAATTGAGATTTGAAAATTAACTTCTATATCTTTATTAAACTTTGCTATTTCTTCTGCAAAAAATTTTATTCTATCTGGCAAACTTCCATTTGTTGTTACATAAATTGACTGTATGCTTGTATTTTTTATATATAACTTAGCTATCTCAACTATATCTTTTCTTGCAAATGGCTCTCCTCCTGTAAAGTTAACATTTAATAAAGTATCACCCATATTTTTTGTCATTTTTTCTATTTCTTCTAGTGTAAGTTCACCTTTAAATGTTTTTGGATTATCAAAATCAATAAAACAAAAAGAACATCTTGCGTTACATCTATTTGTAAGAAAATGAATTAGGCTTACAGGTGTTTTTTTTTTAAAGTAAATATTATTTACAACTTTTGAAAATTTTGCTTTTTTTGTTATCAATTTATTTTTGTGTATATAGTTTTTTAATTATGTAGTCTTTTAATAATATGCTGGAAACAAATCCAATACCAGGCATAAAAATACTAATAAATGTTAATTTTAAACTTTTAAAAAAATTACTAGAATAGTTAATTTTAAATGCATTTATTAAACAAACAATAAAAATAAATAATAAGCCTAAAATATAAATATTTAAGTAAAATTCACTTAAAAAAATTAAAGGGAACATTAAGATAAATATAAATGGTAAGGATGAAATTAGCAAAAGAAAACTCTCTAAACAAGGAAATTTTAAAAATGTTCTTAAACCAGTTGATCCATATACAAATCTTTGTCGAGCAAAATGTTTAAAATTTCTATCTTTATGAAAAACATAAATACTTGGGCAAAACATAATTTTATAACCTAATTTTCGTATATTTTTATTCAAAGAAATTTCCTCACCAGAATATAAATTTTCATACATTCCTTTAACTTTTTTATATAAATCAGTTCTAACAATCAAATTACAACTTGGTAAAAAATTAACATAACATTCTTTATTCTCTCGATTGCTTTTTGTAATTGTATTTAAGGTAACAAAAGATAACTTCCTTGATCTTGATACTAATTTTTTTTCTATATCTTTAGTTTTAGGAGATAAATTTGGCCCTCCTACAGCGCCTAATTTTTTATATTTTTTAAATAATTTATGAACATCATTAAGCCAAAAGGATTTGGGATATGCATCACTATCAATAAAACAAACAAATCTTGTTTTGCAATTTTTTACAGCTAAATTTCTTTTAAAACCAATTGTTTCATTTCCTGAAACAAAAATTTTTATTTTATTATCTTTTTTAAAATTTTGATATTTATCTAGAATTAAAAATATTTTTATTTTTTTATAATATTTTCTTATATTTTTTATACAAAAACTTAAATTTTGATCATAAGATCTAGAGGGTATAATTACGGTTATGTCTTTTTCTACAGACTTGGTCACTATTAAAATATTATATTTGGTTATTATTCAAAATTATTTTCTTTAAATTGTATTTGTTTGGTATAATGAGTTTAGAAATAATATAATGTCAAATTTAAAATTATCAATAATTATACCTATTTACAATGAAGAGAAAACAATAATACAAACATTAAAGAGAATTAAAGAAACAAATAATAATAAAATAAATTATGAAACAATAGTAATTAATGATGGTTCAAAAGATGGTACTTTAGATTTATTAAAATCACATAGTGATCTTTATGATCATTTAATTGATTATAATAATAATTCAGGAAAAGGATATGCGGTTAAAAAAGGATTAGAGGCATCTACGGGTGATTATATAATTTTTCAAGATGCCGATTTGGAATATGATCCAAAAGATTTTTCTAAATTTATTGATTTAATTAATAATCAAAATGTAGATGGTATTATAGGATCGAGATTTGTTTATAGCGGATTTACTAGATCACACAGTTTTCTAAATAAAATAGGAAATCATATATTAACATTTATTTTTAACGCTTTGTACAATACAACTTTCACAGATATATATTCTTGTTATTATTGTTATAGAAAAAATTTATTAAATCATGAAAATTTAAAAACCTTTGGCTTTGAACAACACGCAGAAATCTTGTGCAAAACTATTAAGAATGGTAAATTTTTTTATGAAGTTCCAATAAGCTACAATGGCCGCACTCATGATGAGGGGAAAAAAATTAAATTCTACCATTTTTTTTCAGTATTATTCAGAATTATTATGGAAAGAATATCTTTTTAATTAATTATGACAAAAAAAATTGTCATTGTTGGCGCTCTTGGATATTTAGGAACAGAACTGTGTAAAATCTACTCGGGTGAAAGTTGGCGTAATAAAATCATAGCTCTAGATGATCGCTTTATTTCTGAAAGAGTAAGCCAATTAAAAGATTGGAATATAGAATTTTTTCAAGGTCACATTTTAGATAATAAGTTTTTAAATAAACATTTAAATAATGCTGATGTTGTTCACCATTTAGCAGGTGTAACAGATGTAGCTTATACAAAAACAGAGGCAAATTCTGAATTAGATGAAAGAATAAGATCAATAGCAATAGATGGAACTAATAATATTTTAAAAAATATTCCTAATAATTGTAAAATAATTTTTCCATCTACACATGTTGTTTTTGAAGGATTTGAACATGCAAAAGAAAATATTTTAGAAAATGAGCCTCCTCGACCTATTTTGATGTATTCAAAAAGTAAGGTTCAAAATGAAATTGATATAAAAAACTCAAATAATGATTACGTAATTTTACGACTTGGCTCAGTCTATGGATATTCTTTAGATACTATGCGTATAAATATAATGCCAAACCTATTTTCTAAAATTACATCTCAAAATGGAACGATTAAACTATTCTCGGGCGGCAAGCAGTTAAAAAGTCTTGTTAATTTAATTGATGTTGTAAGATGCATGAAGTTTGTTGAAGAAAACCAAAAAATAAAGAAAGAAATTTTTCATTTAGTTAACGAACAAACAACAGTAAAAAAAGTAGCAGAAATTTGTAAAAAAATTAATCCAAAAATTAAAATAGAAGTCACAAATGATGAAGCTCCAAATAAAGGTTATACTTTATCAAATAAAAAATTATTGAATACAGGATTTAAATTTCTTTATAACGTTCAAGATTCAATTAAACAAATGATTCATCAATGGTCATTTAGAAAAGATAATAATAACTTAGAGCATATTTTTAAAGGAGAAAATGAGTTCATAGACTCAAGGGGTAAAATAAGTAATTATGAGCTGCCAGAACCTATAAATTTAATTGGATACATAGAATCTAAAAAAGGAACAGTTAGAGCTAATCACTTTCATCCAATTCAAGAACAAAAATGTTTGCTTGTTAAGGGTCAATTTATAAGTGTTTACAAAGATTTAATTAATAATAAATCACATCGAGTAACACATATTGTAAATGAAGGAGAACTAATAGTCACTAAACCAAATGTTGCTCACTCTATGGTTTTTACAAAAGATTCTATATTCCTAAATTTGGTTAGAGGCGAAAGAGAACATAAAAATTATGGAATAACTCATACACTTCCTTACGAGTTAGTAAATAATATAGATCGGATTAACTTATTAAATATTTATAAATTTAATTGTAGATGTTGTAATAATGAAAAACTTAAAAGAGTAGTTTCATTAGGATTTCAGCCATTAGCAAATAACTTAATGAAATCAAAAAATGATAGAGTTGATCTTTATCCTTTAGAAATGAATTATTGCTCAAAATGTCATAACTGTCAGCTTTCAGTAAATATTGAGCCAAAAAAAATGTTTTCAAATTATCTTTATTTATCTTCAACTTCAGAAACATTTAAACAACATTTTAAAAAAGCAGCTAAACAGTATGTTAAAGATTTTAAACTTTCACCTAAAAAATCGTATGTTATTGATATTGGTAGTAATGATGGTGTAGGTTTAAAACCATTTAAAGATTTAAACTTCAAACATCTTCTAGGAATTGAACCTGCAAAAAACTTAGCAAAGCTTGCTAATAAAAATAAGATAAAAACATTTAATGGTTTTTTAAATAAAAAAAATCTAAAGAAAATTAAAAGAAATGCTGACATTATTCTAGCATCTAATGTGTTTGCACATTCTGATGATTTAAAAACTATGGCTGAATGTATGCTTAAGCTATTAAAAAAAAATGGAACTATTATTATAGAAATCCAGTATCTAATAAATACTTTGAAAGATTTAACTTTTGATAATATTTATCATGAACATTACAACTACTGGTCATTAACCTCCCTAAAATATTTTTTTAATCAATTTAGTGCAAAAATTTTTAAAGCTGAAAAAATTAATACACACGGAGGATCTTTAAGAATTTATGTTACTAAAAATATAAATAAGAAGGATGATAAAAGTATAAAAAAAATTATAAAAGAGGAAGAAAGATTTGGAATTAGAAAATTTGAAACTTACAAAAAATTTGGTGAAAAAATTTATAAAATAAGAAAAAATTTTTTAAAAAATATAGATAAAATTAAAAATAATAATCAAAAAATTATAGGTTATGGATCGCCAGCAAAGGCTACTACAGCTTTAAATTTCTTTGGTATTTCTAAGGAAATTGAATATATCATTGAAGATAATAAGCTAAAACAAGGAAAATATCTCCCAGGAGTTAAAATACCAATTCTAAATAATAAAAAAAAATTTAATAAGAATTCTTCATTATTAATTCTTGCATGGAATTTTTTTGATGAAATAAAAAAAAAGAATGAAAAATTTTTTAAACACATCATTAATATCAAAAATTTAGAAAAGGATAATTTTTTTAAATGAGTCTAAAAAAAATAATTGATAAGGAACTTTTTTTTATTATTTTAATAATTTTTATTATTCTTATATTTATTAAAAATATAAACTTTTTTCAAAAACTTATATTTTCTTCCAAATTTAGATTTTGAAGAAAGAATAACTACCAAAGTTTATAATTATTGTAACAATGAATCTGTTGGATATGTTCACGATATAAAAAAAAAATTTAATATAACAAATAATCCAAAGGTTATAAATTTTGATATACACCCTGATCCAAGCTGGGTATTTCTTAATACTTCAAAACCAAAGAGTGATAAGTATTTAATAGTTCTAAATTATATAGAAAATCCCAATATTTTTTTTCATAAGACAAATAAAATTTTTAGAGGTGAAAAAATATTAAATGCAGCTGGGATAAAAGAAATCCAATTTTTATCCAAATATAAAAAACCAATTAAAATTAATGGTAATTTACACTTATACCAAGTTAAAGTTGGAACCTTTAATTTTAAAAATTTCGATGAATTAGAAAAAAATAATTTTAAATTAAAAGAAATTTTTAAATTAAAATTAAATAAAGATAACTATGTTAATTCAAAATATTTAGTTAATAAAGAAATATCAGATTTTGGTGGAAGGGAAGTTTTAAACCTAATAAAAATTTTAGACAATCAAAATAACGAAATTGAAGAAATAGACAAAATTCAAGTAAGTTTAATAAATCAAATTTCACTTAATAACTATCAAATATTAGATAATTTTAAAAATAAATGTTTATATTTAAAAAAAAATGGATGAAATAATTAAAATTTTGTTTCAAATTGGATTGATATTATTTATTTTTTTAATTCCAATTTTTAAACTTAACTCAAATAATACTTTGAGTTTAAAAAATGCAACAACACTAGATCAAACTTTTTTTAATTTTATTATTTTAATAAATTTAATACTATTTTTATCTTTTTTTTTAGTTTTAAAATATCTTCAATAATTTTTTATAATTTCCTTTTTTATATTGGCATCATTAATTTATAATTTAGTTTTAAAGTATAATTTTTTAGGAAGCTTAGAATATAAGTTAAAGCTATTTTTTTTTACAATATTTTTTATTTTAATTTCTTTTGACTTATTATTTAATCTTGAGCTTGGCTGGGATGCACAAAAATTATGGTTTCCAAAAGTTTTAAATTTTTATCAAGGAAATACTATTGCCAATCTTGAAACACTTCTTTGGCCAGAATATCCATTTTTAGGTTCACTACTATGGGCTTTTTTTTGGAAAATTAGTTTTTTCTGAATATGAATATCTTGGAAGATTAATCTATGTATTTATTTTTTGTTTATCTATTTTTTCTATTAGTGAAATTTTGAAATTATCTTTTATAAAACAAATGTTATTTGCTTCTTTAAGCATTTTGCTTATTTACAATTACAATTTGTTTAATGGATATCAAGAAATAATAATTTTTTCTTTGGTAATTTTGGCTGCAAAATATTCTTATTTAATTATTTTAGAAAAAAAGCTAGATATTTTTTATTTAATATTTCTTTTATTAATATTTAATTCTATTATTTGGATAAAAAATGAAGGTATATTTATTTCATTATTTTTATTTTTTAATATTTTTTTATTCTCAAAATATAAATTAAAACATAAATTAATTTCTTTATTTATTTTAATTTTATTAATTGCTTTAAGATTGTTGATTTTTAAATTTTATAATTTTGAAATAAGTTTACAACCAGGCTCATATAATAATTTTTCTCTAAGTGAAATATTTAATAAAATTAGTATTGATAGGTTAAGTATAATTTATAAATATTTGATACAAAGTATTTTTAAAAATTATTTAGTATTGTTAAGTCTACTATTTATTTTATTTTATTTTATTAAAAAGAAAAATTTTAAAAATATCAATTTCGTATTATTTTACTTCTTTCTAAATATTGTATTTATTAATTTTGCATATTTATTAACTGATTTACCAATAGAGTTTGCGGCTAAAAGCGGCACACATAGATTAATGTTTGAGTTTTCTGGATATTATTTGCTGTTCATAATAATTTTTCTAAATGAATTTTGTAAACAAAGTAAAAAAAATTAGATGCAGTATTGGTTAATGAAGTCTGAACCAAATGTTTGGTCTATTGATAATCAAAAAAAATCTGGTTTAAAGGGCGCTACTTGGGATGGAGTTAGAAATTATCAGGCTGCAAATAATTTAAAAAAAATGTCAAAAGGTGATCTTTGTTTTTTTTATCATTCAAATATTGGAAAAGAAATTGTTGGTATAGTCGAGGTAATAAAAGATGCCTTTATAGATCCAACAGATAAAGATGGGAAATTTGTAGCTGTGCAGGTTAGATTTAAAAAAGCTTTGAATAAGCCTGTTTCTTTAGAAGAAATTAAAAAAAATCCTAATTTACGTAGGTTGCCTCTTGTTAGACAAAGCAGATTATCAGTTATGCCTATAGATACTAAAAGCTGGAAAATTATTTTGAAGATGAGTAGTATTGGCTAAAAAATAAATCTTTATGCCTAAAAAAAAGAAAAAAAGAAAAAAAATAAAAAAGAAAAAATCTTCAAGAAAAAAAACAAAAATAAGAAGAAAATTAAAAAAAAACAAATCAAAAAAAACTGAAAATACAGAATTAATTTATAAAGCAAAAAGTGATTGGATAAAAAAAGCTATAGTAAATAAATCCGGATATCAAAAAAAATATTCAGATTCATTAAAAAACAACGATAATTTTTGGAAAAAAGAAGGCAAAAGAATTTCCTGGATCAAGCCATATACTAAAATTAAAGATTATAAATACAGTAAGACTGATGTTCATATTAAATGGTTTTATGATGGAACTTTAAACGCATCAGCTAATTGTATTGATCGACACTTAAAGAAAAATAAAGATAAAACAGCAATAATATGGGTTGGTGATGATCCAAAAGTTCAAAAAAAAATTAGTTACAAACAATTACATCAAGAAGTTTCAAAAGCAGCAAATGGATTAAAAGAAATAGGAGTAAAAAAAGGAGATAGAGTTACAATATATTTAACAATGATTCCTGAATTGGCATACACAATGCTAGCATGTGCAAGAATAGGAGCTGTTCATTCAATTATTTTTGGTGGTTTTTCAGCAGACAGTATTTCTGGGAGGATTAACGATTGCAAATCTGATTACGTTATTACTGCTGATGAAGGTGTTAGAGGAGGAAAGATTATAGACTTAAAAGGAAAAGTTGATGAAGCTCTTTTGAATTGTCCAAATGTTAAAAAATGTGTTGTGGTAAAACGAACTGGAAACAGAATTAATTGGGATGAAAGTAGAGATATTTGGTATCACGATATAACTAAAAAAGCTTCTAAGTATTGTGAACCTGAAGAAATGAATGCGGAAGATCCATTATTTATTTTATATACATCTGGATCCACAGGAAAACCAAAAGGAGTTTTGCACACGACTGGGGGCTATATGGTTTATGCCTCAATGACCCATCAGTATATTTTTAATTATAAACCAAAAGATATATATTGGTGCACTGCTGATATTGGCTGGGTTACAGGTCATAGCTATATAATTTATGGACCTCTTTCAAATGGAGCAACAACGATCATGTCTGAAGGCATTCCTAATTATCCAGATTGGTCTAGATGGTGGCAAATAGTAGATAAATATAAAGTTAATATTTTTTATACAGCACCAACTGCAATAAGAGCCATGATGAGAGAAGGGGACGGTCCTGTAAAAAAAACGTCAAGAAAAACTCTAAAACTACTAGGAACAGTTGGTGAACCAATAAACCCAGAAGCTTGGCAATGGTATTTTAAGACTGTAGGTGACTCTAGATGTCCAATCGTTGATACATGGTGGCAGACAGAAACTGGAGGAATTTTAATTAGTCCTCAAACTGGTGCTATAGACTTAAAGCCTGGATCTGCAACAAAACCATTTTATGGAATTAAACCAGAAATAGTTGATAAAGATGGTAAGGTTCTAAAAGGAGAGGCACAAGGAAGATTATGTATAGCTCAATCTTGGCCAGGTCAAATGAGATCGGTATATGGAGACCATAATAGATTTATAGAAACATACTTTTCTCAGTTTGATGGAAAATATTTTACTGGAGATGGATGTAGAAGAGATAAAGATGGATACTATTGGATAACAGGAAGAGTGGATGATGTTATTATTGTATCAGGACATAATTTAGGAACTGCAGAAATAGAGAGTGCCTTTGTAGCACATCCAAAAATTGCAGAAGCTGCAGTAGTTGGATGTCCACACGATATAAAAGGAAATGGATTATATTGTTATGTAACTCTGAATGTAGGAGAAGAACCAAATGGAGATCTAGAAAGAGAACTAAAACTTTGGGTAAGAAAACAAATTGGAGTAATTGCTACTCCAGATTTTATTCAGTTTTCACCTGGACTTCCAAAAACAAGATCAGGAAAAATAATGAGGAGAATTTTAAGGAAGATAGCCGCAAATGAACATGAACAACTTGGAGATACAACAACTTTAGCTGATCCGAGCGTAGTTAAAAGTTTAGTTGATAATAGAAAAAATATTTAAAATTTTATTCTCTCGTTAAATTCTTTTTTAACAATATCCCACTTTAAAATTACAGAATTTAAAACAATCTTACGATCAAGGTTTTTTAATTCATCAGCTATAGGTGCCCACTTATATAATGATAATGCGCTAGGGTTAAATGGAAGATCATTATAATATGTGTTCCAATTAATGTTTTGTAATCTTTCATTAAAATTTTTTTTTGCTTCTTCAATAATATCTAGTGGCATTTTATTTATAGTTTCATCATCTAAAATTTTAAAAAAAATTTCTTTAGCTTTTTCAACTTCTTGATAATTCGAATTATTTTTTAAATAAGAAAACGTAAAAAATGTTAGATCTTGAAGAGCAACTGCATACATATTCCACTTAGCTAAATTTACAGATGCCATGAACTCATCATTTTCAAAATGAAGAACATATCTTGTTCCCATTCTAGTTTTTAAGTAACCGTAAAGCGTTACTTGTGTAACCCAGGCTGATTTGGATTGTATAAAATCCTCTAATTCATCCAAATTGCTTATTTTTGTCTTTGGTACGAAAGCTTTAAAAAGAGAAAAAAAATAAATCTTAAAATCTTTCCAAGTAAGGTCTTTCCAAGTTAATTTGTATTTTGCCATAAAAATAGCTATTTATTTATTTTATACCCTAAAAACTCCACTATTATTAACAATTTTAACACTTTAAATCTCTTTCATAATGGTTATGGTTTCCGCCAGTTATAACTAAAAGAGGAGAGATAAAAATGTCAAAACAAGCACAACACTGGGAAAAAACCAGAGGATTGCTAATTGTAACATTAGCAATTTGGTTTGTATTCTCAATTGGCATCTTTCTTTTTGGCGCTGAAATGGAGTCCGTTGGTGGACCCTTCGGTTATCCACTGACATATTGGTTTACTTGTCAGGGGTCTCTTGGAATTTTTGTAATCCTAATTTTCTGGTTTGCGAACAGACAAGAAAAAATCGATGAAGAGTTCGGCTTCAGTGAAAAAGGAGATGATTAATGATTAAAGGTAATTTTATAGATAATTTGCCTAAAGTTTATGGAATCTACACAGGTGGATTTTTAGCTTTCATAATCATTATGGCAATTGGCGAACAGATGGGTATGTCAGCAAAAGCAATAGGAATTGCATTCGTTGCTTTTACTGTGGCCATCTACGCTATAATTGGTTATCTATCACGTACAGCACAAGCTGATGCTTATTACGTAGCTGGAAGACAAGTACCAACCGTGTTCAATGGAATGGCGACTGCAGCAGACTGGATGTCTGGTGCATCATTCGTTGCAATGGCAGGTGGTATTTACTTCAAAGGTTACGGTTATATGGCACTACTTGTAGGTTGGACTGGTGGATACGTATTAGTTGCATCTTTATTAGCACCATACCTAAGAAAATTTGGCTGTTACACAGTTCCAGATTTTATAGGTACAAGATACGGTGGTAATTTAAGTAGATTTTTAGCAGTAGTAGTCTTAACTGTTGCTTCATTTACATATGTAACTGCACAAATTAACGCTACAGGTACTATTGCATCTGTTGCCTTAGATATCCCATTCCAATACGCGGTTTATGTTGGATTAGTAAGTATATTACTATGTTCAATGTTAGGTGGTATGAGAGGGGTAACTTGGACACAGGTCGCACAATATATCGTACTAATAATAGCTTACTTGCTTCCAGTATTTTGGATCAGTAACAAAATGGGTGCGGGTTTCTTCCCACACTTTATGTTAGCTGATGAAGTTGCGAGAATTGCTGATCTTGAAGCCCAATTTGGTTTAGGAACAGTAAAAAACTCTGCAGCTGATTTAGCAACTGTACCAAAAGGTTTAGCAGGTATAACTAAAGCTCACTCAGCGGTTAACGCTACACCTTGGGCATTTATTTCATTAGCACTAGCGATGATGATGGGAACAGCTTCATTACCTCACGTGATGATGAGATATTTTACTACTCCAAGTGTAAAAGCAGCTAGAAAATCAGTAGGTTGGTCTTTATTCTTTATCTTCTTACTTTATTCTTCTGCTCCAATGTTAGCGACACTATCTAAATTGTCATTGATAGATCCTAACTTAGCGACTGGAATTATTGGTAAATCGATAAGTGAAGTTCAAGCGATAGATTGGTATCAAAACTGGAACCAAGCAAACTTAATGTTTGTAAGCGACTTTAACGGAAATGGAACTCTTGAATTAAACGAGTTTTTCATGGGTGGTAAAGCCGTTGTGTTAGCAACTCCAGAAATAGCTGGATTACCATACGTAATCTCAGGTCTAGTTGCTGCTGGAGGTATGGCTGCTGCCATGTCGACAGCCGATGGTTTAATTCTAGCAATTGCAAATGCTTTGTCTCATGACTTGTACTACAAGATCATTGATCCAAAAGCAGAAACTGCAAAAAGACTAGTTGTTGCAAGGGTATTACTTGTAGTAATTGGTTTTGCTGGAGCAACTATTGCGGCAATGGAGATCCAAGGTATCTTAGGTTCAGTAATCTGGGCTTTTGACTTTGCGATGTCTGGATTGTTCTTCCCACTTGTACTTGGTGTATGGTGGAAGAGAGCTAATAGAGAAGGTGCTATAGCTGGTATGGCTTTAGGTCTTGCTTCTGGTATGGGTTACCTGATTTGGGTACGAAATGGTGGAAGTGGATTCTTAGGTATTACACAGTTAACGTTTGGTATCTTTGGTTCAGCGGTCAGCTTAGTATCTATGGTTGTGGTAAGTTTAATTACTTCAGAACCTGATGCTGCTACGCAAAAAATGGTTGACGAGGTTCGTGTACCGTCTGGTAAATCGATCCTTGGTAAACAACACTAAATAATCTTTTAAAGGGGCGATTAATTTCGCCCCTTTTAATTTCTCATTTTTTCAAATATAAATTTCTAAAATGTCTGCTAACTTTCATCCTTTAGTCTATATAATCGATTATATTCTTGGAATAATCATGTGGACTTTGATTGGAAGAGTTGCAATGAATATTTTCCAAAAAGAAGACTCTGAATTCTTTTTTATGAAAGTATTTGTTAAATTTACTAATCCATTAATTTATATGTTTAAGCCCATAACCCCTTCATTCATAATCCATCCGTTAGTACCTTTATATGTGGCTTGGTTTTTCTTTATGATAAGATTTTATTTAATGCCATGGATTCTAGGTTATTCCGTAATGGGCATGCTATCTTTTCCTCTAGAAAGTGAAATTTCGAGACAAATTTACCAATTTTTTAATTCAATTAAATTTTAAAAATTGATACTAGTAAATCTAGCTATCAATGAAAAAAATACAAATTTCACCATCAATTCTTTCAGCTGATTTCAGCCAGCTGGGAAATGAAATAAAGAGATTAGAAGAAGGTGGGGCTGATATGATTCATGTTGACGTTATGGATGGTCATTTTGTTCCTAATCTTACAATTGGCCCACCTGTAATTAAAAGGTTACGTAATTTTACTAGGCTACCATTTGATGTTCATTTGATGATATCTCCGGTACACAAATATATTGAAGATTATTCAAATGCTGGAGCAGATATAATTACAATACATCCAGAGGCAACAGATAATTTAATAGATTCGATTGATCATATTAGAAAGTTAAATAAAAAAGTTGGAGTTTCTTTAAATCCAGACACTAAATTAAATATTATTGATAATGTTTTAGATAAAATAGATTTAGTTTTAATCATGAGTGTTTTTCCTGGATTTGGTGGTCAAAAATTTATGCCCGAAGTTATAGAAAAAATTAAAAATTTAAAAAAAACTAAAGAAGAAAAAAAGTTTAATTTCGATATTGAAGTTGACGGTGGTATTAATTTTGAAAATAGTAAAATAGTAATTGAAGCAGGAGCTAATATTTTAGTTTCAGGAACAACTATTTTTAAAGAAAATAATGGTAATATAAAAAAGAATATTGATTCTCTGAAATTAGAATAAGTAAATGATTTTAAAAAATTCTATGAATTTTATTAGTGAATTTTTTAATTATTCATCAAATCAAATAAGGAAAATTTATCTAAGTTCTAGAATTTATAATAAAAAAATATCTAAAATTGATGATAAGCTTATCGAATATAAACCAAGTCCTAATCTTCTAGATTGTTTAATAAAATATGAAAAAAAGAAAAATAATATTGAAAATTTTTATTTAAATTCTGTTTGGTCAAACCAAAATATTAAAGAGACTGATTATAAAAAACTTCATAGCTTTTTTTGGTTATTTACAATTGATTTAAAATCTTCAAAAAAAATCACTCAATCAATTATTTTAAATTGGATTGAAAAGAATCAAAAATATAATTCTAAAAGTTGGGAAATAGATACTTTATCAAAAAGGATTATAGCTTGGTTATCAAATTCAAAATTAAGTTATGATGATAGTGACGAGAATTATAAAGAAAATTTTAATAGTAATATAAAAAAGCAGGTTAACCATTTAATTAATGAAATAAATAGATCTAAATTGGTAAATGATAAGATGATTGGATGTGCTTCAATCATATTGTCAGGTCTTTCTTACAATGATGAAAAATATTTAGATTATGGATTAAATCTTTTGAAAGAAATTATTAAATTTTCTTTTGATGCACAATATTTTCCAAAATCTAGAAACTTCAGACAACTTATATTCTATTTAAAATATTTTATTTTAATAAGAGAATGGCTTAAAGAGTCTCTAAATGAAATTCCAGAATATTTGAATGAAATAATTTTTTTCTTAGGTCAAAATTATAATTTTATATGGCAAAATACTAATCAAAGTTTATTATTTAATGGAAACCATATTAACTCAAATATTGATTTTGATAGATATTTAAGTTTTCACAACTATAAATTCAAAAGTGAAAGTAACGAAAGTGGAGGATATGGTATTTTAAAAAATAAAAATGTTTTTATTTCAATTGATTTGGGGTCTTCTCCCGAAAAAAAATTTAGTAACGATTATCAATCTGGAGCTTTATCTTTTGAAATTTTTTATAAAAATTGCAAGTTAATTACTAATTGTGGTTACTTTCAAAATTATAAACATCAGCTTAACTCAATTTCTAAATCAACTGCAACTCATTCAACAGTCGTTTTGGATAATAGATCTTCCTGTAAAATGAAAAAAGCCTCTGATGGTATTTTTAAAGTAGATGAAGAGCTAAAAATATTAAAAAAATCTATAATATCTGAAAAAAATTATTGGAATATATCTGGATCACATGATGGTTATTTAAAAAAATATGGAGTAATTCATGAAAGAAAAATAGAATTTTTTGTTGAAAAAAATAAATTTATTGGAACAGATAGGTTAATTAAAAAGAAAAGTTTTAAAAGTTCAAATTTTGAAATTAGATTTCATTTTATACCTGGAGTTAAAATAACCAAAACCCAAGATGAAAATTCTATTCTCATTGAATTAGAAAATTCTGGATGGAAATTTTTATGTAAAGATCATAAAATTGATGTTGAAACTGGGCTATATTTCGGTAAAAAAAACTCTTTTGCTGAAAATCAAAATATATTTATTTCAGGTTTAACTCAAAATGAAGATCAAGAAATAATATGGGAATTAATTAAAATTTAATGAAAAAAATAAAAACAGCATTAATTTCTGTTTCTGATAAAAAGAATTTAAAAATACTTTTAAAAAATTTATCTAAACACAAAATTCAAATTGTTAGTTCTGGAGGAACTTTTAATAAAGTAAAAAAATTAGGTTATAAATGTTTAGAAATATCAAAATATACTGGATTCAAAGAAATACTGGGTGGAAGAGTAAAAACTCTTCATCCTAAAATCCATGCGGGAATTTTAAGTATAAGAGGAAATAAAAGTCACACTAAAGATTTAAAGAAAAATAATTTTGAAGAAATAGATCTTGTAATCGTAAATTTTTATCCTTTTGAAAAAACTTTGAAAAGTACAAAAGTGCACAAAAAAATAATTGAAAATATAGATATTGGTGGACCAACAATGGTTCGTGCAGCTGCTAAAAATTATAATGATATTACTGTAATCACCAACCCTGAACAATATAAAGATCTAATAGAAGAATTAAATACAAATAAAAGTAAAACTTCTTTAAAATTTAGACAAAAGATGTCTGAAGTAGCATTTACTGAAACTGCTTATTACGATGGATTAATATCTAATTATTTTAATTCTCAATCTAAAGATTTATTTACTAAAAAAAAATTATTTTTTGGTAATTTAATTGAAAAATTAAGATATGGAGAAAATCCCCATCAATCAGCAGCGATTTATTCTTTTAAAGATAAATTAAATCTTAAGCAGCTTAATGGTAAGAAACTAAGTTATAATAATTATAACGATATTTTTGCTGCACTTCTAATCTCAAGATCTTTGCCAAAAAAGATTGGTACGGTTATAATCAAACATGCAAATCCTTGTGGTGTATCAATAAATAAAAATAAATTAGAAAGCTATAAATTAGCACTTGCATGTGACCCAGTAAGTGCTTTTGGAGGAATAGTTTCATGTAATTTTAAAATTAGAAAAAATTTAGCTTTAGAGCTAAAAAAAATATATTTAGAAGTAGTTATTTGTAATGGAATTGAAAATAAAGCACTAAAAATATTACAAAAAAAGAAGAATTTAAGAGTTATTGATTCAAGTAATTTAAATAATACTAATTTAAATAATATATCTTCACAATTCAATTCTTTTTTAATACAAACTCCTGATAAAGTTTCTTTATCTAAATCAAACTTTAAAGTAGTTTCCAAAATCAAACCTAGCTCTGAAACTTTTAAAAATTCAATATTTGCATTTAATGTTTGTAGATTTGTGAAATCTAATGCAATTGTTATTGCAAATAAAGACTCAACAATTGGAATTGGATCAGGCCAACCTAGCAGATTGGATAGTTGTGAGTTAGCAATAAAAAAAGTTAAAAAATTTTATAAAGAAAAAGAAAATGAAGAAATTATTGCAGCCTCTGATGCCTTTTTTCCTTTTGTCGACGGAATTGAAAAGTTAGTCCAATCAGGTGTATCCACTATCATACAACCTTCGGGTTCAATAAAAGATAAAGAAATAATTAAATTTGCAAATAAAACTAATACTGTTCTAATTTTCTCAAAAACTAGACACTTTAAACACTAGAAATTTTATCAATTTTTGCTGCTAGAACAAAATCACTTTCATGTAAACCATTTATGGCATGAGTAAAGATTTTAATTTTGGCATATCCCCATCCAAACAAAATATCTGGATGATGTCCTTCTTTTTCAGCAATTTCTCCAACTTTATTTATAAAATTTTGACTTTCTAAAAAATTATTAAATTTAAATTGTTTAATTAAATAATAAGTTTTTTCATCATCTGATTTTACATCCCAGCCATCAACTTTTTTTAAGTACTTATGAATTTCACTTAAATCAAAACTTGGAATACCTCCTTCACAGGGAATACATTTCTTATCTGCTAAATCACTCATATTGTTCCTTATTTAATTGGAGCGGGCAATGGGACTTGAACCCACGACCTTCTCGTTGGCAACGAGACGCTCTACCACTGAGCTATGCCCGCTTATTAGATGATGATTATAGGTAGCAAGTTTTAAATTGCAAGTAATTAGAAAGTTTAAAAAATTTCAATTATTTAAAAATCAATAATTAAATTTTTTTGTCCATTTATCCAATATATGTTTTACTTCTGAAAATTCATCCTTATAATTTTTCCATCTTCCAATTGATTTTTTATATAATGGTTGACTAACCTGTCTATAGCTTGGAGTATCTATAATCCCTCTTTTTTTTGTTGTTTTATAGTATTCTTTTACGTTGTCTGACCATTCTAATTCAAGAAAACGAAGTAATTCAGTTATAGAATGATCAAAGTTTTGAACAGTTTCCTCATATTTTATTGTATGAATTTTTATTGGGAATTTTTCAAAATATATTAACCACAAATTCATAACTAAATCATAAAGATTTACAGTATCTTTCAGGTTTGTAAAATTTAGCATTGCGCTATTTGGACCAAAATGTTGCATAAAACAACTTAAAACAACATCATAAGGATTTCTTAATGCCAATATGAATTTTGAATTTGGAAAAAAAGAAAAAATTTCAGCAACATGAACAATATTTAAAGGTAATTTATCTATATAAATCTTATCTCTATCAGTTTTAATATATTTATTTCTTTCCTCGAAATAAATCTCTCTCATTTTATAAAAAAAACTTTCATTTATATTTTCTAATTTAGAAAAATCATTATTAATATTTCGTTCCAATTCTTTTATAAAATTTTCAACCAAAGGTTTTTCTTCCAGTACCTCTACAGAATTATGGCTTCGTAAAATTGAATCTAACAATGTTGTGCCAGATCTTGGAAAACCTATTAAAAAAACTGGGTCGTTCGATTTTTTTTGGACATTTAAAATATTCCAATTTTTAAATTTTTTATTAGAAAAAAAATCAATTCTTTTTTCAACATATTTAATATAGTAATTTTTATCAATTTTATTATATACGTTTTTGAAAGAATTATTTGACTCTACAAAATATTTATACGCTTTATCATATTTTCCAATACTATCGTAACTTTGTGCTAAAATTTCAGATGCAATAGTATTAAGATTAAAATCTTTATTATTTAACTTAATACTTTCTAAAATATTTATTGCTTTTAAATAATTTTTTTTTCTATACTCATAAATTCCAGAAAAATATTTTACTAATGTAATTTCTCCTAAGTTTATTTTTGCACTTTTTAGAAAGTCATCCAGCTTATTAAGCTGATTTGATCTATCATAAAGTTCAAAAAGATTGATATAAGCTTCTGACATATTTGGAGTTATATCTATTGTTTTTAATAAAAACTTTTCGGCATTATTTAAGTCATTTTTTTCTTTATATAAATTTCCTAAATTAAAATAAGCTTTAAAATTTTTTGGATCTTTATCTATTGCTTGAAAATAGTTTTCTAAGGCAGATTTCTCATTTTTTAACCTTTTAAAAGCTAATCCTAAATTACATAATGCTCCTGAAAAATTTGGATTTAACTCAATCGCTTTTTGGAAAAGTTTAATAGAGCCCTGCGCATTTCCTGAATTTAATTCTATATTTCCTAGAATATTATAAACTGCTGGTAAATTAGGGTCTATAGATATTGCATCCTCAAATAATTTTTTAGCTTTAATTAAATTATTACTTTTGAGTGCTTCAAATGCTAAATCTATTTTTTTTTGAATCATGGATATTATATTAAATTATACCAATTTATGTTATATGCATAAGTATGTTAAAAAAAGAAAACTTGCCAAAAATAATACCAGTTTTTCCTTTAAGCAACTTTATAATTTTTCCAAAAACTAATGTGCCTTTAAATATTTTTGAACCAAGATATATAGAAATGGTGGATGATGCCATGAAAGAAGATAAGATAATTGGATTGATTCAACCTAAAAATTCTACTCAATCAATACCTGAACTTTATAATGTCGGTTGTGCCGGTAAAATAACAAGTTTTAATGAAACAGAAGATGGAAGATATTTAATTGTTTTATCAGGAATTAGTAGATTTAAAATTGTAGAAGAATTAAAAAATCAAAAACTTTACCGAAAGTATAAAGTAAATTTTGATGATTTTTCTTCTGATTTAGATGAAAGAAAAGAGGAGATTAAATTTTCAGATTTAAAACTTTTATTTAATAATTTAAAATCACTATTTGTTAAAGAAGGTTATAACATTAATTGGAAAGAATTAGAAAAACAAAGCCTAAATCAAACAATAAATACTTTAGCTATGGCATCACCATTTTCTCTGGAAGAAAAACAAATTTTACTAGAAACAGTTAATATAAATGAAAGAAAAAAAAAATTAGAACTAATATTATCTACTTATAGTTTTAATGATTTTAATAACACTACCATTCAATAATTAAATTAATCCTTTATCTGCAAAATTCATAGAATATTTTTTAAACAATGTATTATTTTCTAATAAATTAAATATTTTATTTGAATAATTATTTTTTATTTTACTGTCAAATTTAAAAAATTCATAAATAAAATTAATACTACTAAAAAATAAATAGTTATAATGCTTTGTTTTATTTTCGAATTCTTTTAAAACTGATTTATCTAATCTGAGTCCCAGATCTATTTTTTTATCTATTAGTTCAGATAATATTTTTATATCTCTTATAGTCATATTAAGTCCTTGTCCTGCCAAGGGATGAACTTTGTGTATATTGTCACCAAAACAAAGTATGTTTTTATTATAATAATTTTTTAAAACTGAACCTTTAAGATAAAATTTTTCAATTTTCGAAAATGATTTAAATGAATATATTTTATTATATTTTTTAATTAAATTTAAAATTTCATATTCCTTAAACTTTTTATTTTCCTCAAAAACTGAAAAAACAATAGAAGTTTGGGTATTGGAAATAGGTAAAAATGCAATTGGACCAAATTTTGTAAATATCTGATGTGCAATTCTATTATCACATTTCTGATGATTGGCTACCACAGTATAAGCTGAACTATTATAATTTTTATATTGTTTTCTAAAAAATAATTCTTTAGAAATTTTATTATTTTCATTAAAATTAACTATTAAATCAAATTTATTTTTATTATTAACAATTGAATTATAAAAAGTTGTTTTATTTTTTTTTATAAAATGAATTAATTTTTTTTTTTTAATTTTTTTTTCAAGAAGGCTAATAAATTTATTATACTTGATTATAGAAAAAATTTTACTATCTACTGGACCGAAATTCAAAATTTCTTTATTATTTTGTGATTCATTAAATATTTTAATGTTATTTATAAACCAAGCATTATTTTCTATACTTATGCTTTCCTTTTTTAAAAAATCAATATTCTTTTTTGCTATACCTAAGGTTCTTGTTTCAAATTTTTTTTTATAATTACCTTCATCAAATATTGATATTTTTATATTTTTGTTAGTTAAAATATTTGCTAGTATCAAGCAAGGTAATCCATAGCCAATTAAACATATATTCATATTTAAATTTTAATTTTAACAATAAATATTAAATGATACAAAGTTACAAACTAGATTCTATATAAAATGAATATAAAAGATTTAAGCAAAAAAAGCCTTGATTTTACTGTTAAAAGAGTTGCAGAAATAATCGGAATATTGTTTATTTGTACTTCTACCTTATTATTTTTATCACTTATAAGTTATTCACCGGAAGACCCAAACTTTATATTTACAGATAATACTGAGATAAAAAATATTCTGGGAATTAGAGGAAGTTATACTTCTGACCTTTTTTTTCAGTCGATTGGTTTGATATCATATTTAGTATCAATCACTATTTTTTTTACAGGAATTAATTTAATCAAAAACAAGAATTTTTTAACTATCGTTGAAAACACTTTTTATTTAATTTTATATAGTATTATTGGATCATTATTTCTTTCAATTTTCTATCCAAATTCTTTATGGCTATCTATTAATGGAAATGGAGGTTTTGTTGGAATTTTTTTTCAAAATACTTTTCTATCAAGCTTAATAAATTTAAATAAAGATATTTCATTTTATTTTGTTCTAATCCTAATTATAATTATTTTTTTAATAAGTATTAATTTTAATATTAAATATTTAATAAATATTTTTAAAAATATTTTTTTATTTTTAAAAAAATATAAAAATAAAGACGCTGCATTAACAGATTTTGTTTATGAAGAAAATCAAAAAGTAGTTGACAATCTTCAAAAACCTAAACAAGAAGACTTGCCATTTAATGAAAAAAGTGCTGAAAATACAAATAAATATAGATTTAAATTACCATCTATTAATTATTTAAAAAGACCAACAAAATCTGAACAAGAAAAAAACTTAAATGAAAATAAAATTGACGAAGATACTTTAGAAAAAATACTTTTAGATTTTGGTGTAGAAGGAAAAATAAAAAAAGTTAGTAGAGGTCCTGTAGTTACTTTAAATGAATTTGAACCTGCGCCAGGTATAAAAGTATCAAAAATTATTAACTTGTCTGAGGACATTGCACGAAATACAAGTTCGGAGTCAGCTAGAATATCGACAATTCCAGGAAGTAGTACTATTGGTATAGAACTTCCAAATTCTTCAAGAGAACACGTGTTCTTGAGTGAAATTATTTCTAGCTCTAATTTTGCTAAAAAAGATATTAAACTTCCCATAGCTCTTGGAAAAAGTATTTCAGGGGTTCCTATTGTGGAAGATCTTACAGCAATGCCACACTTATTAATTGCTGGAACCACTGGTTCAGGAAAGTCTGTTTGTATAAATACTATAATTTTATCATTACTTTACAAGCATGGTCCTGATAAATGTAAATTCATACTTGTAGATCCAAAAATGTTAGAATTGTCTACATACGAAGGTATACCGCATTTATTATGTCCCGTAATTACAGAAGCAAAAAGAGCAGCTTCTGTTTTAGGATGGGTTGTTAAAGAAATGGAAAGTAGATACAGATTAATGACAAGAGTTGGCGTTCGAAATATAGATGGTTATAACACAAAGCACAAACTTCCAATGCCTTACATTGTTGTAATCGTTGATGAAATGTCTGATCTTATGCTTGTAGCTAGCAAAGAAATAGAAGGTTACATTCAAAAATTATCCCAAATGGCAAGAGCTGCAGGCATACATATAATAATGGCTACCCAAAGACCAAGTGTTGATGTAATTACTGGAACAATTAAAGCTAATTTTCCTACAAGAATATCTTTTCAAGTTACTTCAAAAATAGATAGTAGGACAATATTGGGTGAACAAGGAGCTGAGCAATTGCTAGGAAAAGGAGATATGCTTTACATGTCCTCTGCCAATAGAATAGTAAGAATACACGCACCTTTTGTATCTGAAAATGAAATTGAAAAAATAAATAACTATTTAAGATCACAAGCAGAACCTGACTATGTTGATGAAATTTTAAATTTTGCAGATGAAAAAGAAATTGGAAAAAATTCATTAGAAAATGAAAATCAAGATGAATTGTATATTACTGCATTAGAAATAATTAAATCAGAAGGAAAAGCTTCTACCTCTTTTTTACAAAGAAAATTACAAATAGGTTATAATCGTGCTGCTAGAATAATTGATATGATGGAAGAAAATGGAGAAGTAAGTAAAGCAAATCATGTAGGTAAAAGAGAAGTTTTAAAATGATAAAAAAAATAATTTTAATTTTTTTTTTTTTAAATATATTTAATAACTCTTACGGATCTGCCAAAGTTGAAATAATTAATAATTTTAAAAAAATAAATAGTATAAGTTTTGATTTCAAACAAAATATCGAAGATAAAACTGAAGAAGGAAATTGCATAATTAAGTATCCTAAAAAAATTTTCTGTGATTACAAAGATATAAAAAAAAAAATTATTGTTTCAAATGGAAATTCATTAGTAATTAAAAATAGAGCATCAAAGGGATATTTTTTATACCCGCTAGATAAAACGCCATTGGAATTAATTTTAAATAAAAATTTACTATTAGATAAAATTGGAAGATTAGAAACAAAACTTGTTAATGATAAATATTATATTTTTTCATTAGAAAATAATGGGAATAAAATAAATATTTTTTTTGATAAAAACTCTTATGATTTAATTGGTTGGCAAACAGAAGATATTTATCAAAATCTTGTCATAACATTTATATATAATGTTAAAAAAAATTTAAATTTTAGTGAAAAATTGTTCAAACTCCCTAAACAAGATTAATTATAAATTGATAATTTCAGATTTATAAATTTTCATTCCTCTAGATAAGTAATTTTTTAACGCGTGTTTGTGATCCAAAGAACATGTGTGTACCCACACTCTTTTGGATCCATCATAAAAAGATTTTTTAATTGCTTCTGATAATAAATAAGCACCAAATTTTTTCCCAAAATACTCTTCTAAAATCCCAAAATAAGCTATCTCACATTCTAATTTATCCTTATAAAAAATTTGCTCAAAAAATCCCACAAGATCTTCGCTTTGCTTTAGAACATACGTTCTAACATTAGAAGAATTTAAGTAATCAGACCACTTTCTGTCACTCCACACCAGTCTATCGACCCATTTATGTTTTTTTCCTATTTCTTTATAAAAAAATTTGTTTAATTGAAAATCTGGTGGATTAACTTTATTTAAAATTAGATTGATAGCTGGTTTTTTTGAATCTACTAGCTCATTTATAGATTTAATTTCCAGGTAATTTCTTTTTATTTGATTGGTCACTCAACCATTTTTCCAATTTTTTCACCACCAAATAAATGAAAATGAAGATGAGGAACTTCTTGCCCTCCATCTTCACTTATATTTGCTAAAGCTCTATAACCTTTTCCAGTATCTACAGAAATACCTAATTTTTTAGCTACAATATTTATCCCTTTAAACAATCCTACCATCTCCCCTGGAGAAGCATTTTGGCTAAAATCATCAAGATCAATATATTTTCCTTTTGGAATAACTAGTGCATGAATTTTTTTTTGAGGATTTATGTCATGAAAAGATAAAACAAAATCATCTTCATAAATTTTTTCACATGGAATTTCACCCCTTAGTATCTTAGCAAAAATATTATTATCGTCGTAACTCATTTCTTTCTTTTATTTAATTCTTCCATTACTTCTTCAATCTTAACATCATTTGCTTCAAGATAAATTATTAAATGATAGAAGACATCTGCAGCTTCATGTATTTTATTAGAATTTTTTTCTACAGCTTCTATTAATTCATTTATTTCCTCTAAAACTTTTTCTTTGCTTAAAGATTTGTCACTTAAAAGTTTGTTTGTATAAGAACCTTCTATAGGATTAGTTTTTCTTTCTCTTGCAAGTTTAAAAAGGCTTTCTAATGTGTTTAACATACTAAATCCTAACTGGTATTCCTTTAGAGTTCAAATATTCTTTAGCTTCTTTGACAGAATATTTTCCATAATGAAATATAGATGCAGCCAAAACAGCACTAGCATTTCCTAATTTAATTCCTTCCACTAAGTGATCTAGGTTGCCAACCCCACCAGAAGCAATAACTGGAATATTTACTTTAGAAGATATTCTAGATGTCAAATCTATATCAAATCCAACTTGAGTTCCGTCTCTATCCATAGAAGTGACTAACAACTCTCCCGCTCCACTTTCTTCCATCTTTTTAGCAAATTCTATTGCATCAATTCCTGAATTATTTCTTCCTCCGTGAGTAAAAACTTCCCATTTATCTCCATTTTTTTTAGCATCAATTGCAACAACAATACATTGAGATCCAAATTTTTTAGAACTATCAATAACTACTTCTGGATTTTGAACAGCAGCAGTATTTATTGAAACTTTATCAGCTCCACAATTTAATAATTTGCTTATATCATTAACACTTCTAACACCTCCTCCAACTGTTAATGGTACAAAACATTTCATTGAAGTATCTTTAACAACATCATAAATGATATCTCGATTTTCATTTGAAGCAGTAATATCTAAAAAACAAATTTCATCTGCGCCACCATCGCTATAAATTTTAGCTTGTTCAACTGGATCTCCAGCATCTTTTAAATCAACAAAGTTAATACCTTTAACAACACGACCATTCTTAACATCTAAACAAGGTATTATTCTATTTTTAAGCATCTACTTCTCTCACTAGTTCTTCTAATTTAATATCTCCATCGTAAATAGCTTTACCAACTATTATACCTTCAATATTTTTTAAACTTTTTGCATTTTTAATATCGTCAATTGAAGATACGCCACCAGAAATTATCACTGGACAATTTGATTTATCCGCAATTTTTGCTGTTTCTATAAAATTTGGACTTTGTTTGGTCCCATCACGATTTATATCAGTATAAATTAATCTACTAACACCATAATCATTTACTTCTTTTAAATAATCTAGAGTTAATTTATTAGAATTTTCCTTCCATCCAGATACTGATAAATATCCATTTTTAGCATCTAAGCCTAGGGCAATTTTATTTGGAAATTTTTGACAGGCTTCTTTTAAAAAACTTTTATCTTTAATAGCTGCACTTCCTAAAATTACTTTTTCAACACCAGCATCGGTATATTTTTGAATACTATCAATACTTCTAACTCCACCTCCTACTTCAATTTTTAAATCAAATTTTCTGACTATTTCTTGAATAATATCTGAATTAACTGTTTCACCAGTTAGTGCTCCGTCTAAATCAACAATATGTAAATTTTTAAAACCATGATCCTTATATTTACCAGCCTGTTCAATTGGAGACATTTGATATTCAGTTTTATTATCAAAATCTCCTTTAATTAATCTCACACATTTTTTATCTTTAATATCTATGGCTGGAAATATTTTCATTTTTTCTTATAAATTTATAAAATTATCAATTATTTTAAGTCCTATATTATCACTCTTTTCAGGGTGAAATTGGGTTCCAAAAATATTTTCTTTCTCAACTGAACAAACAATATTTGATGAATAGTCTGTGGTTGATGATACTACTCTTTTATCTTCAGGAATAATTTCATAACTATGTACGAAATACATGTGCGAATTATTTTCTATACCTTTAAAAATTTTACTATCCTTAACAATATTTAATTGGTTCCAGCCAATATGAGGAAGTTTGTATTTGCCATTTTGATTATCAATTTTTGATACCTTGCCTGATATCCAACCTAAACCTTTTGTTTCTGTTTCTTCATAACCAATATCTGCAAACATTTGTAAACCAACGCAAATTCCAAGAAGTGGTTTTTTGTTGGTAATTGCAAATTCATTTAAAGTATCAACTAAACCATTGATATTATTCAAAGCATCAACGCAACTCTTAAACGAACCCTGTCCTGGTAAAACCACTTTATCGCTAGATTTAATCTTATTTAAATCTGATGTTACTTCGATATGTACTTTATCTTTAGCAACTTCCTTAAAGGAGTTTATTACAGAGCTAATATTGCCTGAATTATAGTCAACAATTGTGACATTCATTAAAATTATAAAGAACCTTTTGTAGAAGGAATAGTATTTTTATTCCTTGGATCCATCTCTAATGCAGCTCTTAGTGATCTCGCTAATCCTTTAAAGCAAGACTCAATTATATGGTGGCTGTTATCACCATAAATATTTTCAACATGCAAAGTAATTCCGGCAGCTTGTGAAAATGCTTGAAACCATTCTTTGAATAGTTCAGTATCCATTTCACCAAGCTTTTCTACTTTAAGCTTAACTTTCCAAATTAAATAAGGCCTATTAGATACATCCAATGCAACTCGAGTTAATGTTTCATCCATCGGTATCATTGCATGCGCATATCTTTTAATCCCTATAAATTTCTTTGAAGCTTTTTTTAAACACTCGCCAATAGCTATACCCGAGTCTTCTGTGGTATGATGTAGATCAATATGGGTGTCTCCTTTGGCTTTAATATTCATATCTATAGAGGAGTGCTTTGATAATTGCTCAAGCATATGATCTAAAAATCCTATACCTGTATCAACTTTATACTTGCCTTTGCCATCAATATTTAAATCAACACTGATACTGGTCTCTTTAGTTTTTCTGCTTATTTTTGCTTTCCTCTTCATAATTTAAAAAGGTATATATCTATTATTTAATTATGGCAATAATACTAGACTTGGTCTTGAACTATTGAATTTAGTATCCATTTATAGGGTATGACAACAATAGTATTAGTTAGAAAAAACAATGAAGTAGTGGTTGCTAGCGATGGGCAAGTTAGTATGGGAAATACCGTAATAAAAAGCACTGCTAACAAAGTAAGAAAAATTGAGAAAAGAAATGTGATTGCAGGTTTTGCTGGTTCCACAGCAGATGCCTTAACTTTGTTTGAAAGACTAGAGTCTAAATTAGAAAAACATGCAGGAAATCTTTCAAGGGCTGCTGTCGAGTTAGCTAAAGATTGGAGAACTGATAAATATTTAAGAAGGTTGGAAGCATTAATGGCTGTAGGAGATAAAGAAAAAAGTTTTATAATTTCTGGAACTGGTGATGTTCTTGAACCGGAAGGAAGTGTAATTGGAATTGGTTCTGGAGGAAATTATGCATTAGCCTCAGCAAAAGTTTTAATGGATACTAACCTTTCAGCAGAAGAAGTTGCAAAAAAAGCAATTCAGGTAGCTTCTGAAATTTGTGTATTTACTAATGATAAAATAAGAGTTGAAAAAATATAATGGAAAATTCAAACGTAACACCTTTGGTGCCTAAAGAAAAAACAGACAAAAAAGAAATTTTAAATTCTCTTTCACCAAGAGAAATTGTTTCAGAGTTAGACAGATTTGTAGTTGGACAAAAAAATGCAAAAAGAGCAGTAGCAATTGCCCTTAGAAATAGATGGAGAAGACAAGCATTAACTGGCGAAATGAAAGATGAAGTTTTACCAAAAAATATTTTGATGATGGGTCCAACTGGTGTTGGAAAAACAGAGATATCTAGAAGACTCTCGAAATTAGCTGAAGCTCCGTTTGTTAAGGTTGAAGCAACTAGATTTACAGAGGTTGGATATGTTGGAAGAGACGTTGAACAAATAATTAGGGACCTTTTGGAAATAGCTATTGCTATGGAAAAAATAAAAAAAAGAAAAGAAGTACATGCAAAAGCTCAAAAGTTGGCAGAAGAAAGAGTTTTAGATGCTTTGGTTGGAAGTAAGGCAACTGTTGCTACAAAAGAAAGCTTTAGAAAAAGATTAAGAAATGGAGATTTAGACAATAATGAAATTGAAATAGATATTAGTGAAACAGGGCAAATGCCTCAGTTTGAAATTCCTGGAATGCCAGGGGCAAATGTTGGAATGATTAATATTTCTGAGATGCTAGGAAAATCAATGGGTGGGAAATCAAAAAAGAAAAAAATGTCTGTAAAAGAATCTCATGAAATTTTAATTAATGAAGAATCTGATAAATTAATAGAACAAGATAAAATTGTAAAAGCAGCAAAAGATTCTACAGAAAATAATGGAATAGTATTTTTAGATGAAATAGATAAAATTTCAGCTAGAACTGACCGAGTCGGTGGAGATGTGTCGCGAGAAGGAGTACAAAGAGATCTGCTACCACTTATTGAGGGTACAACTGTTAGCACCAAATACGGAACTATTAAAACAGACCATATTTTATTCATAGCTTCGGGTGCTTTTCAGCTAGCAAAACCATCTGATTTACTTCCAGAATTGCAGGGTCGATTACCAATTAGAGTTGAATTGGATGCATTGAACAGTGAAGATTTTAAAAGAATATTAAAAGAACCAGATAATAGTTTAATAAAACAATACAAAGCTTTGCTTAAAACAGAAAATGTAGATTTAGAATTTTCAGAAGATGGTATTGATATGATTGCAAATTTAGCTTTTGAAGTAAATTCGAAGGTTGAAAATATTGGTGCAAGAAGATTACATACAATTATTGAAAGAGTTTTGGATGATATTAGTTTTACAGCGACAGATAGAGATGGCGAAAAAATAACTATTGATGCTAATTATGTTAAATCAAACCTTGGAGATATAGTAAAGGATACTGATTTATCAAAATTTATTCTTTAAACTTTTTTAAAAAAATATCAAAACTTCCTTTTGATATATCTTCTATGTCGGTTTCTTTTATATCTTTTATAACCCTATTAAGTTCATAATTAGATTTAATATATTCTGGAACTGAATATTTAAGTATACCAAGACTTTCGGATTGATAAGGATTTTCTTTATTTTTAGATCTTGATCCCTTGCCAGTTATTACCTTTATTTTTCTTACGTTGTTAGAATAACAGGATAAAATAAATTCATAAATAATTTTATTTGCTTTGTCTAAAGTATATCCATGTAGATCTATTGATTTTTCTAATTGTATTTTGTTTTTTTTTTCTTCAAGAAAATCTTTGTTATCTAATTTTTCCTTATTATTAATGAAATTTAACCAATCTTTTTTATCTTTATCTGAAATTCTTTTTATCAATTATGCTTGGGTATCTATTAAAAGCCAATTTGGATTTAATGATTTAATATCTCTAGAAAATTTCCAAGTATCATGTACTTTTTTAATTTTTTCAGGATCACCTGAAACAATTTTTTTATCTTTGTCTTTGATACAAGAGATTATTTCACTAACAAAATCAACTGTAACTTCAAACATATTATTTTTTTGATTACAATCTTTTATATTTGCAGAATTTACACCAATAAATGTTGTCTCTGAAATCAAACCTTTATTTTTTTTTTCTTTTATCGCCTCACTAAAACTAGCAAAAACTTTTTTATCTAATAAAGTTTTTATATTTTTAAGGTCGTTAGCTGCAAAATTTGTTACTATAGTTTCATAAGCAATTTTAGCTCCCTGTAAAAACTCCGCTTTAGCTTTTTCATCAAAATTAGTTTTATCTATTTTCTTTAATTCTTGCTTTTTTTCTGAAAAACCA
This sequence comes from uncultured Pelagibacteraceae bacterium, assembly GCA_902529715.1. Lineage (GTDB taxonomy): Bacteria > Pseudomonadota > Alphaproteobacteria > Pelagibacterales > Pelagibacteraceae > Pelagibacter. Next base: position 68,810 of record CABZXL010000003.1, read on the forward strand.
TGAGAAAAAGTTCCACTAATATCTTCTTCATGGCCAGTTTTTTTTCCTAAAATTCCCCTTAATCTCAAGAAAATAAAGCCTGCAATCATTGCCAAAAGTATTATATCAATATATTCAAAACTATAATTCATATGTAAATAATATTTACTATGTTGCTTAATTTCAACTGACAAATTAGACTAAAGACAAATGAACTCAGTAATTTTGTTAATTTTTATTATACCTGTCATAGAAATTTATCTTTTTATCAAGATAGGATCTCAAATTGGTGCTTTTAATACTATTTCTCTTATAATAATTACGGCTGTAGTAGGCCTATATTATGCAAAATATGAAGGATTAAATACATTAAGGTCAGCTGTTAGCCAACTAGTAAAAAACGAAATACCTATTAATGAAATAATTTCTGGAGCAGCTTTGGCTTTTGCTGCATTATTAATGATTTTACCAGGATTTTTAACAGATGTAATTGGACTAATAATAATTTTTCCATGGACAAGAAATATTTTTTTAAAAAAAATTACTATAAAGAAAAAAAATAATAATAAAAACTTTATTGAAGGAGAATATGAAGATATAGATGATAAAAAATAATGTCAGAAAAATTTAAAATTTATTCAGAATTCATAAAAGATTTATCAAGTGAAACGAAAGATTTGGAAACTTATTTATATGTTAAAGAATATTTAAAAAATTATAACTTAAATATTGAAATTTCATCAAAACCATTAAAAAACAGATTTATAGAAGTAAATACAAAATTAACATATGTTGATAATAGTGAGTCTAAAAGTAAGGCATTTTTTGAAATCATATATGCAACTATCGTAAAAATTGATGAACAAATTAATGATAGGAAAATAATAGAAAAAATTATTTTGTGTGAAGTTCAAAATAAAATTTACAATAATTTAGAAAAAGTATTCATTAATTTGCTAAGAGACTCGGGTTATCCAGGAGCTAAAATTGAGAAAAAAATTGATTTCGAAAAACTTTATAATCAAAAGTTAAGTTAAAAAAAATTTTTTTTAAGATTATTTTTTAGAAATTCATTATGTAATTTAATTTCTTCAGAAGTTGGTTCAACAATTTTTTTAAAATAATTGTTTGTCTTATTTAATTTTTTATAAATTAAATTTTGATTTGTTTGAGCAAAATTTAATTTTGGTTCTTTTTGATCAATTAAATTGATATAAACTTTAGTTAATAATTCACAGTCAATTAATGCATTATGTTTTTCTCTTTTTGAATTATCAATCCTGTACCTTTTGCACAAAGCATCAAGACTTATTTGAGAACCAGGGTATTTATCTCTTGCTATCTCGAGTGTATCAACAACATTTTCCTTTTCTATTATTTTTTTTCCTGCAATTTTTAGTTCGTTGTTTAAATGTGAAATATCAAACTCAGCATTATGAATAATAAGTTTTTTATCTTTTATAAATAAAAGAAATTCATCTGCTACTTCAAAAAACTTTTTTTTATCTGCTAAAAATTGATCTGTATAACCATGGACGTCGAGAGCATTTTGAGAAACTTTTCTTTCAGGATTTAAATAACAGTGAAAATTATTAGATGTAGGAATTAAATTATCAAGCTCGATGCAGCCTATTTCAACAATTCTATGACCATCTTTTACTGATAAACCCGTTGTTTCTGTATCTAATATAATTTCTTTCATTTATATAAAATTTTATTTTTTAGTATTCTAACATTTTTTTTGACCGATTTCTCTCTAAAATCATTTTTTATTATATAATCAGATTTTTTCTTTTTAATTTTCAAAGGAAGTTGAAATTTTTTTAATATGTTAATTATTTTAATATTATAATTTTTTCTTTTTTTAAGATTTTTAACAATCTCTTTTTTTTTTGCATCAACAAAAACAAGAATAAAATCTTTTTTTTTTATTTTATTTTCCAAAAGTAGGGGAATATCTAAAACAACTATTTTCTTTTTTTTGTTTTTATTAATAAATTTATTCATTCTATCACGTACAATAGGATGCACTATTTTATTTATTTTTTTTAAATTTTTTTTATTTAATAATATTAATTTAAAAATTTCTTTTTTATTTACTGGAAATGAAAATATATGATTTGGAAAATTTTTTTTTAATATTTTAAAACAATTTTTATTATTTTTATATATTTTGGTTACTTCTACATCGGCATTAAATACAGGAAAGCCAAATTGATTTGCTACAAACGTTTTTCCGGACCCAATATCTCCTAAAATACCTATTTTAATCATTTAAATTAATTTTATTGTTTCATCATCTATTTCTGGCATCAATTTATGCCAAATAGTAAACGCTTGATGAGCTTGATAAATAAACATCATTTTCCCATTTTCTGTTTTATTCCCAAACAACTTTGCTCTCTTTAAAAAAAGAGTTTCTTTTGGATTATAAATTACATCATAAAAGTACTTATCTGGGCCATTTGCAGAATAATCAAAATTTAAACCATCTTCGTTTTTTAAACCAACGCTTGTAGCATTTATAATCATGTCGAAATCTATTCTTTCTCCCCACTCAACTATTTCAAGATCTTTAAATAAATTTTTTAAACTCTCTGCTTTTTGCTTAGTTCTATTGCTTAATGTAATTTTTGAAACTTTCATTTTTCTAAGAGCATAAATAATTGAGGGAGCCACACCCCCTGCACCTAATACAAATATTTTCTTGTTAGTAAGATTATATTTGGCATATTTAATTGCCAGTTCAAATCCAGCTATATCTGTATTGTGACCAATTGTAATTCCATTTTGTAAATAAATTGTGTTAACAGATTGTGTATCTTTTGCTTCTGGACTTAATTCATCTAAAAACTGAATTACAGCTTTTTTAAATGGTACAGTAACATTAATACCATTTATTTTTTCTTCTTTAACTTCAGAAATGATTTTTTTTAACTCATTCTCATCAAGCTTTTTTTTATCGTAAACAGCATTAATATTATTTTTTTTTATCCAAAAATTGTGTAATTTTGGTGATAGAGAGTGTTGAATTGGATTCCCTATAACTAAAAATTTTTTCATTTTTTTTTATTTACTTTGTTGGCAAATTTATTCAATAAAAATAAGGATATTGCTGATAATATAGCAAAAAGTTCTAGAGCATGGCCCGACATTCCTAAAAAATAATGAACAAAGGCAAACAAAATACAAACAATGAACCAAATTAGTATTAGCATTTTAAATTTTTTATATATTCTTTTATTTTTTTAACTGGAAGGCCCATAATAGTATTTTCATCCCCTTCAATTTTTGAGAATAAAGACCTTCCCTCACCTTCAATTTGATAAACATTATAGGCGTACAACGCTTCATCGGTTATTTTAGATAAATATTCTTCAAGCTGTTTTTCATTTAAGTTTTTCATAGTTAAAGCAGCCTTGTCTGTATAATTCCAAATCATAGAGCCATTTTTTGAAATACAAACAGAACTAATTAAATAATGTGTCTTGCCATTAAGTTTTTTTAATATTTTAAAAGCTTCTTTCCTATCCTTTGGTTTCGAAACTAATTCTTTATTTATATCAATTACACTGTCAGCACCAAGTACAATTTCTTTATTAAACTTTAAACTTATTTTATTGGCCTTTAACTCCGCTAAATTTTTAGAAATTATTTCCGGGCTAGCATTTTCTTTTAATAAACTTTTTTTTACCGATTCTTCATCCACATTAGATGGAAAAACTTTACATTCAATTTCATTTTCATCCAAAATTTTTTTTCTTACTTTGCTATTAGATGCAAGAATTAATTTATGCATTTTGATTTTTTATCTCATAAATTTTTATAATTGATGCTGCGGTTTCCTCAATTGATTTCCTAGTAACATCAATTACTGGCCATTGATATTTTTTAAAAGATTCCTTTGCTTTTTTTGTTTCTAACTCTATTTTTTCAATATTTGTATAGTCGGTACCATGTTCTTCCTTTATTGCCATCATTCTATTTTTTCTAACATCAATTAATCTTTTAGGTTCAACTGTTAATCCTACCACGCATTTAAGTTTTGGATTTTCTCTTAGTAGCTTAGGTATTGAATTTTCATTTATTAAAGGAATATTGGAGGTCTTATATCCTCTATTAGCAAGATATATTGATGTTGGTGTTTTTCCAGTTCTACTAACACCAAGTAAAATAATATCTGATTTTTCTAAGTCTTCGATCATGCTTCCATCGTCATGATTCATTGTAAATTGAATGGCTTCGATTCTTTTAGAGTTCTCTTCATAAGTATGTTGTCCACTAGGTATGTGGGAAGCTCTTTGTTTTAATAATTTAGAAAAATTTAAAATTAAATCTCCTAGAACACTAAAACAAGGAATATTAAATTTATTTGCTTCCTTTTCTAAATATTTTGCAAGGTTATCATCAACTATAGTGTAAAGAATTATTGGTTCTTTTTGTTCTCTGGCTAATTCAATAATTTTTAAAATTTGATTTTGTGTTCTTGTAAATGAAAACTGGTGATTATTATGTTCAAAATTTGAAAACTGTGCCTTTAAAGCTAGAAATATTCTGTCTATTGTTTCTCCTGTTGAGTCTGAAATTAGATAAATATCGTGTTTAGATGTCATGTATAAAGTGTTTATAATAATTTAATAAATTAGTTAAAAATTAATAACTTTTTTCATTTTTTTTTTATTTGAATAACTTGTAGATTATTAACATAAATAAACATCTTAATAATCAATATACACAATAATTTATTTAACTTAAAATTTTCAAAAAAGAGGCTATTTGTCTTAACTTTTTATTATTTTTATCTGTTAGTATTTAGTGAGTAAAATGTTAAAAATTAATAATTCCTTATATTAACAGGATATAAAACAAATATTAAAGATTATATATATACATATTATATGACCCCAATCCAAGAATGTATTCAAAATAAAAATAGTAAATTAAACCCTATATGGATAATGAGACAAGCCGGTAGGTATCTCCCTGAATTTAGGGAAATTAGAGCAAAAAATCCTGACTTTATTAAATTATGTTTAAATGAAAGTTTATCTTCCGAAATAACTTTACAACCAATTAAAAGATTTGATTTTGATGCAGCAATAATCTTCTCTGATATTTTAATGTTACCATATGGTTTAGATCAAGAGGTTAAATTTGAAAAAGGATTAGGACCAAAACTAGGTGAATTAGATTTAAATAGATTAGAAAGTATCAATGGAAATGAATTTAGCAAAAAATTAAACTCTGTTTATAAATCTATATCCAAAACGTCTGTTAATCCTATTTTAAATAATAAAGATTTGATTGGTTTTGTAGGGGCTCCGTGGACAATTCTTGTTTATATGATTAATAAAATGTCGCCAAAAAATAATCTTTCAAAAAAGATTTTTAAAGACAAGCTGTTTGTAAAAAAATTGTTAGTTATTATTGAAAAATTTCTTAAAATTCATATTGAAAACCAAATAAAAGCAGGTGTAAGTATAATACAAATATTTGATAGTTGGGCTGGATTATTAGAAGAAAATATTTCTGAATATATTTATGAACCAACTCTAAATCTTGTTAACTATACTAAAAAATTAGGTGTTCCAGTTATTTGTTTTCCAAGAGGTATAGATAATTATAAAAATTTTTGTGATGTAATTAAACCCGATATGGTAAATATTGATTACAATGTTGATCCCAAAAAGGCAGTGAAAGAAATAAAAATACCTATTCAAGGTGGATTGGATCCAAAAGTATTATTAAGTGATAAAGAAAACTTACATAAAGAAGTAATAAAATACCTTCAAATTTTTAAAGATCACCCTTACGTATTTAATCTTGGACATGGTATTTTGCCAGAAACAAAAATTGAAATGGTTGAAGAACTAGTAAAAATAGTTAGAGAATTTAAATAATGGAAAAACATCCTGAAATAAAATTTGGAAAGACTGGAGTTTTAATAATTAATTTAGGAACTCCGGATTCCACAAAATGGTTAGATGTTAGAAGATATTTAAAAGAGTTTCTATCAGATAGAAGAGTAATTGAAGTAAATCCAATAATTTGGCAAGTTATACTTAATCTTTTTATTCTAAACTTTAGGCCATCAAAAAGTGCTAAGGCTTATAAAGAAATATGGATGAAAGAAGAAAATATATCACCATTACTTCATTACACTAAAAAACAAGCTGAAAAATTATCAAAATCTTTTTCAAACGAAAATATAATTATAGACTTCGCTATGAGATATGGAAACCCAAGTATAAAAAGTAAAATAAAAAAATTAAATAAAGAAGGTTGCGAAAATCTCGTAATTTTACCTCTTTACCCACAATATGCAGCCGCAACTACAGCAACTGTTTGTGACGAAGTATATAGAACTCTAATGAATATGAGATGGCAGCCATCTTTAAAAATTATTCCACACTATGAGTCAGATCCATTATACGTTGATGCTCTAGTAAACTCAATAAATGTTAAAATAAAAAATATAAATTGGAAACCAGATTTGATTTTAGCTTCATATCATGGAATACCAAAAAAGTACTTTGATAAAGGAGATCCATATCATTGTTATTGTCATAAAACTACAAGACTAGTTTCGGAAAAATTTAAATCTATTGAAATTAAAACAACCTTTCAATCTAGATTTGGCCCACAAGAGTGGCTCCAACCATATACGGACAAAACCTTAGAAAACTTACCAAAGGAAGGAAAAAAAAATGTCCTCGCTATATGCCCAGGCTTTTCTTCAGATTGTGTTGAAACATTAGAGGAAATATTAATACAGGGCAAAAAAAGTTTTATGGAATCGGGAGGAGAGAATTTTGATATGATACCATGTCTAAATGATAATGATGATCATATAAATTTACTAAAAAATTTAATTCAAAAAAATATTTAATTAATGAATTATTACTTACTTTTTAAATCTTTACATCTAATTGCAGTTATTTCATGGATGGCAGGATTATTATATCTGCCAAGAATTTTTGTTTATCATGTTGAAAATTTAGAAAAAAAGGAAACCACAGAGATATTTGAGGTCATGGAAAAACGTCTTTATTTTTATATTATGAGGCCGGCAATGATTTTAAGTTGGCTTTTTGGAATAATATTAATTTACATAAGTGGTATAGAAATTTTTTCACAATTATGGATGCATATAAAATTAGGACTAGTTGTACTTCTTACTATTTATCATGAATATTTAGGAATATGCCTTAGATCCCTTAAATTAAAAACTAATACAAAAACATCAAAATTTTTTAGAATTATTAATGAAGTTCCGACGATTTTATTAATATTTATTATTTTTATTGTGATTTTTAAGCCAATCTAGGGTTGTAATTTTTAGAATAATATATATATTATAATTATCTAGCATCTAATAACCCCCCTTATATTATGAATATACAAGATTTAAAAAAGAAAAGCTCAGAACAGTTAATTGATGAAGCTGAGAAGCTTGGTATTGAAAATGCCAGCACTCTTAAAAGACAAGAAATATATTTTGCAATATTAAAAAAACTCGCAGAAAAAGGAGAAGAAATAACCGGTGGCGGAATTCTTCAACTTTTACAAGATGGCTTTGGTTTTCTTAGAGCAATGGAATCAAACTACCTTCCAGGAGCGGACGATATATATATAAGTCCTAACCAGATTAGAAAATTTGGTTTAAGAACAGGTGATACAGTCGAAGGCCCCATAAGAGCACCTAAGGACGGTGAAAGATATTTTGCATTATTACAAGTTAATAAAATTAATTTTGAAGAACCTGAAAAATCAAAACATAAAATAGCTTTTGATAACCTAACACCATTATATCCAAATAAACAAATTGAATTAGAGGTTGAAAGCACTAAAGTAGAAAAAAAACCAGATTTAACCTCAAGGCTAATTGATCTAGTAAGTCCAATAGGAAAAGGTCAAAGATCACTAATTATATCACCACCAAAAGCGGGTAAAACAATGATACTTCAAAGCATTGCAAATTCAATAACAGCAAATCATCCAGAGTGCTATTTAATGGTTTTATTAATTGATGAAAGACCAGAAGAAGTTACAGATATGCAAAGAACGGTTAAAGGAGAAGTTATAAGTTCAACATTTGATGAGCCTGCTCAAAGGCACGTAGCTGTTGCAGAAATGGTTATAGAAAAAGCCAAAAGACTTACGGAACATAAAAAAGATGTAGTTATATTGTTAGATTCAATTACTAGACTAGGAAGAGCATATAATGCTGTAGTTCCAAGTTCTGGTAAAGTGTTAACTGGAGGAGTGGATGCAAATGCACTTCAAAGACCAAAAAGATTTTTTGGAGCAGCAAGAAATATAGAGGAAGGTGGTTCATTAACAATTATAGCAACCGCTTTAATTGATACTGGAAGCAGAATGGATGAAGTTATCTTTGAAGAATTTAAAGGAACAGGAAATAGTGAAACCATATTGGATAGAAAAATATCAGATAAAAGAATATTTCCCGCGATAGATATAACAAAATCTGGAACAAGAAGAGAAGAATTGTTATTTGATAAAAATGATTTACAAAAGATGAATGTTTTAAGGAGAATTATTGCACCAATGGGTTCGATGGAAGCTATTGAGTTCCTTAACTCCAAACTTAAAAATACTAAGAATAATGCTGAATTTTTTAATTCGATGAATAAACCAGCATAATCATATATATTATTAAAGTATTTTTAATCTTTTTTTAAATGAACTTAACAGCAGAAATCCAAAAATTACAAAACTATTTAAGAATCAAAGATCATAAAACAGTAGTATATGGATGTGAAAAATTAATTAATAAGTTTCCAAACAATCCTCTTTTATTTAATCTTTTAGCTCTTGCTTTACATGGAAATGGAAACTATTTAATGGCAATTGATAGATTTAAAAGAGCTCTAGATCTAGATCCAAAGTTTTTGCCTGCAAAAAACAATTTAGCAAACAGTTATAAAGCTATTTGGAATTTTCAAAAGGCTGAATTTTTTTATAAAAGTGTTTTAGAAAGTAAACCTGATTATATTCAAGCACTATTTAATTATGCAAATCTAAAAACTTTAATTTTTGACTATTCTTCAGCAATTAATTTATATGAAAAAGCTCTAAAAATAAGTGAAAATGATCCACGTATTTTATTTGGTCTTGCAAATGCTTATCATGCAATAGGAAAAACCAGAGAAACAAAAGAAATTATTGAAAATTTACTTTTAAAGAATCCAAAGAATTCTTCTGCTCACAAATTGTTGAGCTCAATTGTCGATTATTCTGAAAATAATGAAAATTTAGATCAAATGAAAAATTTAATATTAGAAAAAGATTTATCAAAAAGTCAAATTGTAGATTTGTCATTTGCTCTAGGCAAAGCATATGAAGATATGAAACAGTACGAAAATTCTTTTTTATATTTACAAAAAGCCAATAAATTAAAAAAAAAAGATAATAAATATAATATAAAAGATGATGAAATTTTTTTCGAGTCTATAAAAAAAACATTTGAAAATTTTAATTTTAATGAAGAAAAAAAAATATTCGACAAGAAAATACCTATATTTATATGTGGAATGCCAAGATCTGGAACTACTTTAGTTGAACAAATTATTGCTTCTCATAATGAAGTTTTTGGTGCTGGTGAATTAGTTTATCTTCAAAGTGTTATTAAAAAAAATTTAATTTTTGAGAAAAAATTATCAGAAGAAAAATTAAATAATGAATTAAGTAACCAAGCAAATTTTCTTAATAAAGAATATTTTGAAATGATAAATTTTCATAATTTCAAAGAAAATTATTTTACAGACAAGGCACCTCCAAATTTTAGATGGCTCGGTATAATCAAAATATTTTTCCCAAACAGTAAAATAATTTATTGTAAAAGAAATGCTAAGGATAACTGTTTATCTATTTACAAAAATTTTTTTTTATCAGAGGATATGAAATATGCATTTGACCAAACTGATATTGCAAATTATTATAATTTACACTTAGATTTGATGAATTATTGGAAGCATAAAGTTGGAGATTTTATATATGAGGTTGAATATGAAAAGCTTGTTTCTAATAAAGAAGAAGAAATAAAAAAATTAATTAAATTTTGTGATTTAAAATGGGATCCAATTTGTCTTAATCACCATAAAAGCAAGAAAACTCCAATCAAAACTGTTAGTATTTCTCAGGCTAGAAAACCAATTTATAAAAGTTCAGTAAATTCCAATTCTAATTATGAGAATTATTTATCTGAAATGTTTAATTTGCTATAATTTCGATTTAGTTCAAAATTTTTATAATATTTAAAATTTACTTTATCTTCCAAATTTAGTTATATTACTAAAATGACAATTTATGCTCTTTCAACTGGACCAGGAATATCAGGATTAGCAGTAATAAGAATTTCGGGCCCTGAATGTAAGTTAATATTTAAAAAAATGACTAATGGCTCAAATTTAGTACCAAGAGTAGCAACCCTCAAAAAAATCAATAAAATCAATACTAATGAGCTAATAGATCAAGGTATAATTATATGGTTTCCTGGGCCTGAGAGCTATACGGGTGAAGATATGCTTGAATTTCATGTACATGGAAGCAGAGCTGTCATAGAGAGTATACACACATCAATATCAAAGATAGAAAACTGCAGATTAGCAGAACCAGGAGAGTTTACAAAGATCGCATTTCAAAATGGGAAAATAAATCTTCTCAAGGCAGAAAGCATTGCTGATTTAATTGCTTCCGAAACAGAAATTCAAAGACAACAGGCAATTAAAATTATGTCAGGAAAAAGTTCTGACAAATTTAATTCCTGGAGAGAAAAATTATTAAAAATTTTATCAAATGTAGAAGCCAAAATAGATTTTCCAGATGAAAATCTTCCAGATAATATTCTAAAGGATATAAAAAATTCTTCAAAAAAAATAAAGGAAGAAATCCAAAAGTTATTAAATGATCAAAAAGTTGGAGAAAGAATTCGAGAGGGTTTTAAAATTGCTATAGTTGGACCTACAAATGCCGGTAAGTCTTCCTTGTTAAATTATCTTTCTAAAAGAGATGTAGCAATTGTTTCAGAAATTGCTGGAACTACAAGAGACGTAATAGAAACCCACCTAAACATAGATGGTCTACCAGTTATAATTTCTGATACCGCTGGCATAAGAGACTCAAAAGATGAAATAGAAAAAAAAGGTATTAGACTTGCATTAAAAAGTGCCGAAAAAGCTGATTTAAACATAGTAATAATTGAGCCTAAAAGTGTTGATTTTACTGGCTTTTTGAATGATTTAGTTAATGAAAAAGCTATTTTTGTTTTAAATAAATCTGATTTAGGAATTCATAATATTGATCCAAAGTTAAAAAAATTGAATCCTATTCTGATTTCGTTAAAAAATGAAAAAAATATTGATGAGTTAATTTCTGCAATTAAAATAAAATTAAAGAACAAATTTATTACATCTGACGATATTTTGATTACAAGAGAAAGACATAGACAGCATTTAGAACAATGTGCTCAACATTTAGCAAACTTTGAAAATAAAAATAATTCAGAAGATTTTGATAAAGCTGCCGAAGATTTAAGGTTAGCAACTAGACATTTAGGAATAATTGTTGGAAAAGTGGATGTAGAGGAGATATTAGGCAGTATTTTCAACGATTTTTGCATAGGCAAATGATCCTATTTTTAAGCGGATTTTTGACTATTATTGGTGTTTTTACCTTGATAAATAACGATTTTTAGTCATTTTTAATTTTTTTTTTAATAATTTCTCTCCGATCTTGTAAATATTTAATTGAGTTATAAGTTTAACATATGAAAAATGATTTAACATTTGATGTTGTTGTTATAGGAGGAGGGCATGCAGGCTGTGAAGCAGCTGCAGCATCAGCGAGGTTAGGAGTTAACACCGCACTGTTTACCCACAAAATTGAAACCATTGGAGAAATGTCATGCAACCCAGCTATTGGAGGATTGGGAAAAGGACATCTTGTCAGAGAAATAGATGCATTAGATGGACTTATGGGTGAAGTAGCAGATAAATCAGGTATTCAATTTAGGTTGTTAAATAGAAGCAGAGGTCCAGCTGTAAGAGGACCTAGAACTCAAAGTGATAGATCTTTATATAAAAAATATATGCAACAAAAACTTATAAACTACTGTAATTTAAGTGTTTTTTCTGATCCAGTAATTAAGTTTATATTTGATAAAAATAGTATAAAAGGATTTGAAACTCAATCAGGTAAGAAAATTAAAACATCTAAACTAATACTAACAACTGGCACTTTTTTAAATGGTTTGATACATGTAGGAGAAAAACAAACTCCAGCAGGTAGGTATAATGAAAAACCTTCAACAGGTTTAAGTGAACAATTAAAAAAACTTAACTTTAAAATTGGAAGACTTAAGACAGGAACGCCGCCTAGACTTGACTCCAGAACAATTAATTTTAATAATTTGGAGGAACAGTTTGCAGATGACGATCCATATTTTTTTTCTTTCCTTACAAAAAAAAATTTAAACAAACAAATTTCTTGCCGGATGACTTATACGAATGAGTTTGTACATAAAATTATTTCAAAGAACATAAAACGAAGTGCTATGTATTCAGGAACTATCCAGGGAGTTGGTCCAAGATACTGTCCATCTATAGAGGATAAAATTATCAAGTTTGCAGAAAAGCAAAGGCATCAAATTTTTCTAGAGCCTGAAGGGTTAAATGATCATACAGTTTATCCAAATGGTATATCTACGTCACTACCAGCCGAAATACAGCAAGAAATATGTAGTAAAATCAATGGTTTAGAGAATGTTAAAATATTAAGACCTGGATATGCTATAGAGTACGATTTTGTTGATCCAAGAGAGCTATTTCTTACTCTAGAAACTAAAAAAATCAAAAATTTATACCTAGCAGGTCAAATCAATGGAACTACCGGATATGAAGAAGCAGCCGCGCAAGGACTTATGGCTGGAATTAATTCAGCCCTCTCATTAAAAGGGAGTGAGCCATTTATTCTTGACAGATCCGAGGCATATATTGGGGTAATGATAGATGATCTTGTTACAAAAGGAGTTGCCGAACCATATAGAATGTTCACTTCTAGGGCAGAATATCGACTATCTCTAAGATCTGACAATGCTGACATTAGGCTTACTCAAAAAGGAATAGACATAGGTTTAGTTCTTGATGAAAGGAAAGAAGTATTCTTAGAGAAGCATTTTCATCTTAAACAAATTCAAGATAAAATGGATAAATTGATTATTTCACCATCAAAAGTTTCTAAATACGGTGTAAATATTGCAAAAGATGGTGTTAGCCGAAATGCTAACCAGATATTAAGCCAAAAAACAGTAGATATGTCTAAAATAAGGGAAATTTGGCCTGAAATTACTTATGTTTCACGTGAAATAGATGATCAATTAGAGATAAATTCACACTATAGAGGATATTTAAAGAAGCAAAATGCAGATATTTTAGCTTTTAAAAGAGATGAAAATCTTATTATTCCAAAAAATATGGATTATGACATATTTCCAGGTCTGTCTAATGAAGTTAAATCAAAATTTAAGAAAATAAGGCCAAAAACTATGGGACAAGCGCTAAGAATTGATGGAATTACGCCAGCCGCCGTATATATTTTGTTGTCTCATCTAAAAAGAAAGTCTATTAAGCATATAGCTTGATTGATTCGAATTTTATAAAAAACTCAAAACTTAATATTCAAAATGTTTCACGTGAAACATTGAATGAGCTTAACAAATACAGTTTATCAATTATTAGAAAGAATAGAGAGATAAATTTAATAAGCTCAAGTACAGAAAAGTCAATAAATACAAGGCATATTGCTGATAGCGCGCAAATCATTGATTTTATTAATAAAAATGATATTAAAACATGTACTGATTTAGGATCAGGTGCAGGCTTACCAGGCATAGTTATGGCAATTTTGATGAAACCTAAAAAACCAGAATTTAAGGTTATTTTATATGAAAAAAGCTATCATAAAAGTAATTTCCTAAAAGAGATTTCCAAAAAATTTAAATTGAATACAGAAATTAATCAGAAAAATATTTTTGAGCAAGAAGATTTAGAAACTGACATTATAATTTCTAGAGCATTTAAACCTTTACCAATTATTTTAGAAATAGCTTCGAATAATTTTAAAAAGTTTAAATATATAATTTTATTTTTAGGTAAAAATGGAAAGGAAATTTTAAAAGATGCAACGAATAAATGGAAATTTGACTATGAAGAAAAAAAAAGTTTAACAAGTGATGAGTCATTAATAGTTAAGATTTCAAACTTACAAAAAAAAAATGGATAAAAAAATAATTTCAGTAATTAATCAGAAAGGTGGAGTAGGAAAAACTACTACGGTAATTAATTTAGCTTCAGGTTTGACAATGAAAGGCAAAAAAGTATTAGTAATAGATCTTGACCCACAGGGTAATGCTACAACGGGGCTTGGATTGTCCAATACAGAAAATTCTGAACTAACAATTTATACTGTTCTTAATGGAAATAAAAAAATTTCTGAGGTTATCCAATCGACTAAGTTCGATAATCTAAATTTGGTGTCTTCAAATGTGGATCTCTCAGGACTGGAGGTGGAGACTGCTGGAGATAGCAGAAGGGCCTTTAAATTGAAAGACGAATTAGCCGCTATTTTAAATGATTCTGGAGGATTATATGATTATATTCTCATTGACTGTCCTCCATCGCTGAGCCTATTAACAATTATGGCATTAGTTGCTTCAGACGAACTCATAGTGCCTCTCCAGACAGAATTTTTTGCTTTAGAAGGCCTTACTCAATTGATGAAGACAATTGAAAGGATCAGGTCTAATTTAAATCCATATCTAAACATACGAGGTATACTTCTTACCATGTATGATAAAAGAAATAAGTTATCTGGAGAGGTAGAACAGGAAGCTCGAAACTATTTTAAGGAAAAAGTTTATCAAACAGTAGTACCAAGAAATGTAAGGCTATCAGAAGCACCATCCCATGGAATTCCAGTCCTACTTTACGATAAAACTTGTCCAGGCAGTAAATCGTATTTTACTTTCACAGATGAATTTTTAAATCAAGATAAACCTGTTGAAAGTGCCGCATGATGAATCCATTTAAAACTAAAAAAGGATTAGGCAGAGGATTGTCTTCTTTAATTGGCGACACAGATTCAAAACCAATAAAAAATAAAATATCTTTAAGTTCAATTATTAGAAATAAATTTCAACCAAGAAAAAGTTTTGATAAAGAAAAAATGGCTGAGCTGACAAATTCAATTAGAGAAAGAGGAATTATACAACCAATAATAGTTAGAAAATCTTCTGACCAAAATAATAAATTTGAAATAATTGCTGGTGAAAGAAGGTGGCAGGCCGCTCAAAATGCAGGACTTCATGAAGTCCCAGTTGTAGAAATTGAAGCAGATAATTTAAAATCCTTAGAATTTGCAATTGTCGAAAATGTTCAAAGAAGTGATTTAAATCCAATAGAAGAAGCCAAGGGTTATAAAAAATTAATTGATGAATTTAGTTATGACCAAGAAAAAGTATCAAAATTTATAGGAAAGAGTAGAGCACATGTAGCAAACTGTTTAAGATTATTATCGCTTCCCGATGAAGTCATTTTACATATTGAAGAAAATAAAATTTCACAAGGTCATGCTAAAGTGCTTGTAGGTCTTGATAATGCACACTTTTTAGCAAATAAAATTATAAAAAAAAAATTATCAGTAAGACAAACAGAAAATTTAGTTAGATCTTTAAAAAATTATAAAGTTAAAAATAAGACAACCAAAAATCCAAATCTTATAAGTCTAGAATCTAGCATAGAAGAAAAAACTGGAATTAAAGTTTTCATAAGAAATAAAAAAAACAATTCTGGGCAAGTTACTTTTGAGTATAAAGATTTAGATCAGCTAAATAGACTGATAATGACTATAAAAGAATATTACTAGTTATTTTGCAGTATTAAGAACAAAATCAGAAAGAATATTCAATGAATTATAATAATTTTTTTTAATTAATAATTCTATATCATTTATTTTAAAAATAAGCTTTTCAGTTTCTTTTAAGGTCCACTTAGAAGCCTGAGTTTTTACAATTTCTTTATCTTTCCAAAAGATTGATGGTCTATAATTTTTAATTATTTCTTCTATATTTTTATTTGAACTGTGGATTTTTTTTATTTCTAAAAGCCTTTTTGATTTTATGAGCAAAGTTCTTATAATCAAAATACAGTCCTCAACAGAAAAAATATTTTCATTAAAAATTTTATTTATTTTTTTTATATTTTTTGACAAACAACTATCTACAAGTTCTGAAATACTATAATTTTCAGCTAAATTTGTTAATTTAATTACATCCTCAATACTAATTTTTTCTTTATCTAATAAAAAAAGAGATATTTTATTTAACTCGTTGTTTAAATTTATTCTATCTCCACTGCTTCTTTCAATAATTAAATTAATAATTTCTTGTGAAACTGAAATTTTTTTATTTCTAAAAAAATTATTTGCAAGTTGAGAAAGGGTTCTATTATCGTCTTTGTAAAAAGGTGTACAAATTAAACTTTCTTCTTTTTCAAACAGAGATCGTAATTTTGATTTTTTTTCTAATATATCTGCATTTAATATTATTGTTACATCATTAATTTCTTTACTTAATAGTTCATTAATTAATTTAATTATTTTTTCACTTACTCGTGAAATTAATATTAATTTCAACTCATCAAAAAAGGATTTATTTCTTAAACTTGATACAAAATTCTCAAAACTATTTAAGACTTCAGTTTCATCAAATCGCTCTATATTCCCCTTAAAATTTTCTATAAAAACATCCTTAATTACTTGATTTTTATAACCATCATTTTCACCATAAAATAAAAATATTTTATTTTTTAATTTTTTAATTTTTTGATGTTCATAAGCTTTAATTATCATTTTAAAAAATTAAATAGATTGTAAATAAATTATTATTTCTTCAGCAATTTTCTCTGTTAAATTTTTTGCTGTTTTGCTCTCGTATTTTTTTAATTTAAATTTATTGTTGCTATTATTATAATTTATTGATTTAGAAAAAGATTTATCGTTTAAATTATTTTTTTCATCCTCAACATAAATTCTCAAATTAACATTCATTTTGTAGGTTTTTGGATTACCTTTGGTATCTTTTGATGCAACTTCTTTTTTAAAATTAGTATCAATTTTTAATGAAAATCTTTTTTCACTGTTTATACTTTTATAACCATCTAATTTATTAATTAAAATTTTGTTTAACTTATTATTTCCTGAAGCCTTTATTTCTGTTATCGAGAAATTAGAATTTTTATTTGAAAAAATTGGTGTATATCCACAACTAGACACAAAAAATAAAATTATTAAAAATTTTGTAAAAATTACTTTATTCATTAAATTAATATATTTATTAGTCTGTTTTTAACAAAAAAACTTTTTTTGATTTTTTTATTTTCTAAAATTTTTTTTGTAATTGAATTGTCTTTAATTTCATTTATCAATGTTTCTTCAGATATATCTTTCATATATTTTAGTGTTGCTCTTTTTTTACCATTAACTTGTATTACATATTCAATTATATCTTTTTTAATTAAATTTTTATCAACTTCTGGCCATTTTTGGAAAGATTTTAATTTAAGATCATCAAGACATTCTGAGGAAAAATGAGGAATAATAGGTGAAATTATTGTTAAAAACTTAGAATAATTATCCAATAAGGATTTTTTCTCAATACTGCTGTTTAATTTTTGATTAAAAAAGTTATATGATTCATATAAATTTGCAATGATCACATTGTAATTAAATTTTTCTAAATTATAATTAATCTTTTCAATCATTTGGTTAGTAAAAATTGAAATTTCCTCATCCTTATGATCAGAATTTTCTTCAATTTTATTTTTAAACTTCTGATGGAGAGTCCATAATTTTTGGATAAATTTAAATGAAGCCACCATACCTTGTTCTGACCATTGTACATCCTTTTCTGGTGGACTGTCTGAAAGAATAAATAATCTTACCGCATCCGCTCCATAACTATTAATTATATTTTCAGGATCAATTGTATTTTTTTTCGATTTTGACATAGATTCAGATGGTCCAACTGAGACTTTTATATTAGGAGAATTTTTCATATAAAAATTTTTTCCATCTTTACTTTCAACTTCTTCAGGGGCTAACCATTTATTGGCTTCATCTTTATATGTTTCATGGCAAACCATTCCTTGCGTAAAAAGTCCACTAAATGGTTCATGTATATTAAATTTATTATTTTTATAGTTTATTGCTCTCATAAAAAACCTAGAGTACAACAGATGTAGTATTGCATGTTCAACCCCACCTATATACTGATCAACTGGCATCCAATAATTTATTTCATCTAAGTCAAAACCATATTTAGTATTTTTAGGTGAACAAAACCTTAAAAAATACCAAGATGAATCTACAAAAGTATCAAGTGTATCGGTTTCTCTTAGACAATCCATTCCATTAATAGTTATTTTTTTCCAAGAATCTACTTTATCAAGTGGATTACCATTAACTTTTAAATTTATATTTTCAGGTAGTTCAACTGGAAGTTTTTCTTTAGGAATTTTTATCACATTTCCATTTTTGTCATAAGCTATTGGGATGGGACAGCCCCAATATCTTTGTCTTGATATACCCCAATCTTTTAGTCTAAAATTAATTTTTTTCTTACCTAATTTTTTTTCTTCGAGAATTTCAATTGTTTTAATTATAGATTCACCTGGAGCCTTTAAACCATTTAAAAAATTTGAATTAATAATTTCGCCTGGTCCAGTATAAGCCTCATTTTTTACTTTAAAGGAATCCTTCTCATCTATTGGTTTAACTACAGTTTTTATTGGTAGGTTATATTTTAATGCAAAATCCAAGTCTCTTTGATCATGCGCTGGGCAACCAAACACAGCACCAAAACCGTAATCCATCAATACAAAATTTGCAAAATAAACAGGAACTTTCTGCTTTTCATCAAATGGATTAACAGCAAATAAATTTGTATTAAAGCCAATTTTTTCACCCTGGGCAATAGATTCTTCAGTTGTTCCCGTTTTAGAACATTCTTTTTTAAATTTTTTAAATTCTGGATTATCCTTAAAAAATTCTGATATTGGATGGTCAACTGAAACTGCCAAAAAAGAAAATCCAAATAAAGTATCAGGTCTTGTAGTAAAGCATTTTACAGTTTTAATATCTAAATCACCTTTGATTTTAAAGTTAATCTCACAACCAAATGATTTACCTATCCAATTTTTTTGCATTACTTTAACTTTGTTTGGCCATGAATCAAGACCATCTAGTCCCTTAAGTAGTTCATTTGAAAATTTAGAAATATTAAAAAACCATTGATTTAATTTTTTTCTTTCAACAATTGCACCAGATCTCCATCCTTTTCCATCAATTACTTGTTCATTTGCGAGAACTGTTTCATCAACCGGGTCCCAATTAACATAGTTTTCTTTTCTATAAACCAAACCCTTATCTAGCAATTCAAGAAAAAAAGTTTGTTGATGCTTATAGTATTCCTTAGAGCATGTTGAAATTTCCCTATCCCAGTCTATAGATAAACCAAGACTCTTTAATTGATTTTTCATTACTAAAATATTTTTTTCTGTCCAAACTTTAGGATCTAAGTTATTTTCTTTTGCCGCATTTTCTGCTGGCATTCCAAACGAATCCCAACCCATCGGATGTAAAACATTGTAACCAAGCATTGATTTATAGCGTGATAAAACATCTCCAATTGCATAATTTCTTACATGCCCCATATGAATTTTTCCAGAAGGATATGGAAACATTTCAAGACAATAAAATTTTTTTTTTGATTTATCTATTTTTGAGTTGAATAACTTATTTTTGGCCCAGTAGTCTTGCCATCTTTTTTCTACTAATTTAAAATTATATCTATCCATTAAATTGAATTTAAAATTAAATAATAATTAAAATATTTATCTAATTTTTCCTAAATACTTTTTATTGCCACTAGCTTTCAATTCTTTTTCATAGACCACTGCTTTTTTTAAGATATTTTTTTTTAACTCTTTAACTATTTGTTCACCACTTTCTGTTATTGCACAGCTAGCTTGAATTCCACATTTTTTGGTAAAAACTTTTATCTCTAATGCATCTGCTCTAATTTCATTTGTTAAAAAACGAATAGTTATTTTTATAGATTCATTTTCACTATTGCCTGAATACCAATCTGAAATTATTATTCCTCCACTATAATTTGCAGATATTAATGGTATAAAGTTTATAGTATCCAAACTCGCTCTCCAAAGCGGATTAGAGCTTGCAAAATCAAATACCCCACCTTTTTCTTTTTTACCCATTAGTCTAAAGCCCTTTCCTTCCTCCATATTTTTCTTAATTCTTTTTTCAGGTTCAGGAGGGTAATCTTTTGCGCTAACTTTCTTGTATTTTAGAGTCTCACAAGAATTTAGAGAAATTAGTAAAGCTGGAAGCAGAAAAAACAGTTTAAAATAGTTAAATTTTATCATGAAATTAAAGGTTATTTTAAATAACATAAAAATATGCAATTTTATCGAAAAAAAAGCCATTTTTTCCATAAAAATGAGTGATGCAAAATTGCAACACTTAATAAATTTTTAGTATATTATGGTCAAATATATAAAAAAATTTACTATTAATTTGGTAGAAATGCACTGTTTATAATTAATTATAAAACATAAATAGGAGTAAACATGAAAAACATAACTAAACTAGGATTAACTGCATTAGCAGGATCTCTAGTAGCAAGTTCTGCTTTCGCTGGTGAGATGAGCGTAAGTGGTTCTGCAAAAATAACTCATGCATCTGCTGATGAAAAAGAGACTCAAGGTAACTCTTTTTCTAACAGTAAAGGAATATCTTTTTCTGGATCTGGTGAGTTAGATAATGGATACACAGTTAGCACAACATACGCTATGACAAATGCTGCGTTTTCATACTCTGTAGTTACAATCGATATGGGAGATATGGGAACTGTAGGATTATACAACAATAGTGGTGGTGCTGGTTTAACTAAATACTACGATACTATGCCAACTGCTGGTGAGCAAGTTTGGGATGACTCTGACGCTGATGACAATGGTCTACCATTACACGATAACGACAACATGTTAGGTTACAATGGTACTTTTGGAGGTTTAGGAGTATCTTTAGCATACGTTAATGGTGGTTCTGGTGCGAAAGATGGTGGTGCATCTGATAGTTCATGGGTTTTAACTTATGACGGTCTAATGGATGGTTTATCTATTGGTGCTGGTATGGGTGAAAACGGAACTACTCAAGATTTATCAACTATCTGGGCTAAGTATACTGCAGGTTCAATAACTTTTGGTTTCCAAAAGTCTGAAGTTGACAATACTGGTTCTACAGCTGATGAAGAATCTACAGCTCTTGCCGCTTCAATCGCAGTAAACGAAAACTTATCAATTTCAGCTGGTAAACACGACGTTGATATGGGTGCAGGAAAAGTTGACGAAGAATCAACTGGTGTTTCTGCGTCTTACACAATGGGATCAACTACAATTGGTTTTGTTGCTAACTCAACTGACAACGTAGCTGGAACTTCAGGAACTGACGACTCTTATAGAGAAATTGCAGTATCATTTGCATTCTAAATAAGTAATAAGTTTCAAAAAATTAAAAGGCCCTTCTTTTAGAGGGGCCTTTTTTTTTGCTCCTTATTATTTAAATAAGTTTATTGCTGCAAAACCTGCAACGTTTAATAATTTTATTTTTTTTAAATTACTTTTATTAACTCCACCAAGAGCGACAATTTGTTTTTTTGTAAGCCTTGATAATTTTTTA